>JAJXVK010000111.1 GCA_021782155.1 Pseudomonadota bacterium | reverse complement strand
GGCAGCGCGAGCAGCACGCAATCGGCGCGGCCGTGGTGGAGCGATTCGATCGCCGCCGCACTCGGCTCCTCGCGCAGGAACAGCTTCAATAGCGGGCGCTCGCGGCGCAGGCGCGGCAGGATGCGCGGCAAGAGGAACGGCGCGATCGTGGGGATCACGCTCATGCGCAGTTCGCCCGCGAGCGGCTGGCCCTGAGACTGGACAAGTTCGGACAGTTCCTCCGCTTCGCGCAGCAGCCGGTGCGCCTTGGCCACCACCTGGTTGCCCAGCGGGGTGAAGCGCACCACGCGGCGCGTGCGCTCGACCAGCGTCACCCCGAGCAGCGATTCGAGCTCGCGCAATCCGGCGGAGAGCGTCGATTGCGAAACGAAGCACGAATCGGCGGCGCGGCCGAAGTGCCCATGCTCGTGCAGCGCGACAAGGTATTGCAGCTGCTTGAGCGTGGGCAGGTAGGTGCTCATGCCGGCACGTCAGCCATCGACGTGGGCGACCGGCTCCTCGCCTTCGCCGCTGCTGCTTCCGATGTCGTCGATGTGCGCCATCTTGAGCTTGCCGGCGACCACCGCGAAGGCGAGCTTGCCTTCGACGAGGTCGAGCGCGTCGTGCCCGAACTGCTCGTAGCGCCAGCCTTCGAGGATCGACAGGCCCTTGCGCTGCCCGGCGGCGAGCGATTCGAGGTCGTCGCTGCGCGCCAGCAGGCGGGCGGCGATGTCGATCTCGCGCGCGCGAATCTTGAGCAGCAGCTTGAGCAGGTCGGCGACCAGTGCGCCCTCCTTGCCCAGCGGCGCGCCGCGCGGGGCGCGGGGCGGCAGTTCCTCGGTCTTGAGCGGCTGCGCTTCCGCGATAACGCCCATCAGCCGCCTGCCGATCTCGTTGTCGCGCCAGCCGGTCGACAGCCCGCGCACCTTGGCGAGCTCCGCCTGTTCCTTGGGCGGATGGCTGGCGATGTCTGCGAGCGTCTCGTCGCGCATGATGCGGCCGCGCGGGATGTTCTTGTCCATCGCTTCGTGCTCGCGCCAGGCCGCGATGGCCCTCAGCCGGCCGAGCACGGTGGGATTGCGACTTGGCGCGCGCACCTTCTGCCAGGCGGTGTCCGGGTCCGAGCGATAATTGTCCGCGTCGGCCAGCCGCTCCATCTCCACATTCAGCCATTCGCCGCGCCCGGTCTTGATCAGGCGCTTGAGAATGCGGGGGAAAATCTTCGACAGGTGCGTCACGTCGCCGATCGCGTATTCGATCTGGCGCTCGGTCAGCGGGCGGCGCGACCAGTCGGTGAAGCGCGCGCCCTTGTCGATCGTCAGCCCCAGCCAGGCTTCAACGAGGTTGGAATAGCCGATCTGCTCGCTCTGGCTGATCGCCATCATCGCGATCTGGGTGTCGAAGATCGGGTGCGGCGTTCTTCCGGTCAGGTTGAAGACGATTTCCACGTCCTGCCCGCCGGCGTGGAAGACCTTGAGCACGTCCTCGTTGTCGACCAGCAGGTCGAGCAGCGGGGTCAGGTCGATGCCAGGCGCCAGCGGATCGATCGCGGCGGCCTCGTTGGTGTCCGCGACCTGCACCAGGCACAGTTCGGGCCAGTAGGTGTTCTCGCGCATGAACTCGGTATCGACCGCGACGAAGTCCGCCTTGGACAGCCGCCCGCACAGTTCGGCGAGGGCTTCGGTCGTGTTGATCAGCGGGTGGATTTTCATCGTGGGTTCGATTGCGGCGTATGGTCTGGACAGGCCCGGTGCCGGCATGCCGGCGGCGTAATCCCACGCCCATAGCTTTCCTTGAGGGCGTGTAACAAGCGCCAATCCAAGCAAGTTGTTAAGATGTTGATGGCATGACATTCGCCATGTCCGTTCACCAGCCTCCAAAGTCCGGAGCGCGTCTGGGCGCTTTCGGCGAGCGGGCGCTGGCGCAGTTCGCGCGCGCATATCCCTCGGCGTCCGCCGGTTTTGCGCACGAACTGGCCGGTCACCCACTGCTCGGGCTCGAAGCGCTGGCCGATGCCGCCGCGCGGATGGACCCGCGCCATGTCGAGGTGCGCGCCGCCGACAACCGCAACGGCGAGGAATTCGCCTTCGCCGCGCCCGAAGGCGCGGGCGCGCCCGACACGATCCGCGCGATCGGCAAGGCGGGGCGCTGGGTCATGCTGCGCTTCGTCGAGCAGCTGCCCGAATTCGAGGCGCTGCTGTCCGACACGCTGGGAGAAATCACGCCGGTGATCCGCGCGATCACCGGGAAGCCGGAGCGCTTGCAGGGCTTCATCTTCATCTCCTCGCCCGGCACGCTCACGCCGTTTCACTTCGACCCCGAATTCAACATCCTGATGCAGGTTTCGGGCCGCAAGTACTTCACCGTCTATCCGCCCGAGGCACCTTGGCTGACCGACGAGAAGCAGGAACGCTTTCACCGCGACGGCGACAACCTGCTGCCCTGGCGCACGGGCGACGAGCTGGCCGGCTGGGACAACGTGCTCGACCCGGGCGACGCGCTCTACGTGCCGTTCAAGTGCCCGCACTGGGTGCGCGTGGGAGACCAGCCGTCGATTTCGCTGTCGTTGACATGGTGCTCGCCCGCCAGCCAGGCGCAAAACGACGCCTGGCGCTTCAACGGCTGGCTGCGCACGCGTGGCATCGGGGCCGCGCCTCCCGCGATGGGCGCGCCGTTGACCCGCGCCAAGGCGCTGGGCTGGCGTGCGCTGCGGCGCGCCGGGCTGGCCGGGACGGACATTTGAGCGCCTTGCGCCATTCGGACTTCCTTGTGGCGGCCCGTGCTTCCTGCCCGGACGAACCCTTCGACGTCTCGCTGGTACCGGCCGCCGCGCTGTCGGCCGCCGATCTTGCCGCCTGGGACGCGCTCGCCGCGGCGAGCGCGTCGGCGAACGTGTTCGCGCGTCCATGGTTCCTGCGCCAGTCGCTCCGCCACTTCGATGCTGCGGGAAATGCCAGGCTCGCGATCGTGCGTGGTGCCGGCGGCGCGTGGATCGGCGTGGCGCCGCTGGTTTTCGCGCGCCGCTATGGCCGCGCGGTGTTGCCGCACTGGGCACTGTGGCGTCACGCCAACCAGTTCGTCGGCACGCCGCTGGTGCGCGCCGGGTGCGAGGCGGGCTTCTGGCGCGCGCTGCTTGCGCACCTCGACGGCGCAATCCCGCGCGGCTCGGCGCTGCGCGTGTTCGATCTGCCGCTCGACGAACACGCCAACGAGGCGTTGTTTGCCGTGTGCGGCGAGCAGCGCCGGGAGTTTCGCGCCGACCGCCGCTTCAAGCGCGCGATGCTCGATTGCGCCAACGCGCCGGAAGGGGCGGTCAAGCCCAGGGAACGCCGCCGTCTCGCCAGCCTGCGGCGCAAGCTCGTGCGCGAAGTGGGACCTGTCGAGTTTTCGGGCCTGTGCGGCGATGCTGACGTGCCGGCGCTCGCCAAGCGCTTCCTCGAACTAGAGAATTCGGGATGGAAGGGAAGGCAGGGCTGCTCGCTCAGCAGCGGGGAGGATACTTGCGCCTTCTTCGCGGCGGTCATGTCAGAGGCGGCGCGCGAAGGCGCGCTCGACGTGCTGTCGCTGAGCGCGGGCGGGCGCGTGATCGCGATGTCGACGCATTTCGTCGGGCCGTTGCGCGGCTTCGGCTTCAAGATGGCCTTCGACGAGGATTATGCCAGCTATGCCCCCGGCCTGCTGCTGCTCGACGAGTTGACCCGCCGGTTCCGCGATATGCACGTCACCGCGGTCGATAGCTGCAGCGCGCCCGGTCAGCAGCCGGTCAGCCGCATGTGGCCGGGGCGGCGCGAACTGGTCGACGGGCGCGTGGCGCTTGGCGGACCGCTGCGTCGCGCGGCTTTCCGGGCATTGGGTACGATCGAGGACTTGCGTCGCAAGTCGCGGGCGGGGACACCGGGCGAGAACCGCGCAGCCGCTTGACAAACGCCCGCGCGCCCTGTGTTAGGGCGCCTTTCGCGCGGGCGGGATTGGACCACCGCGCGCATCCTCGGAATTTCACGGAAAAAGCCCAATGCACGCCTATCGTACCCACACCTGCGGCCAGCTTCGCGCGAGCGACGTGGGCTCTGTCGTCAAGCTTTCCGGCTGGGTCCACCGCAAGCGCGACCACGGCGGGCTGCTGTTCGTCGACCTGCGCGACCACTATGGGCTGACCCAGGTCGTGGTCGATACCGACAGCGCCTGTTTCCCTGTGCTCGAGCGGCTGCGCGTCGAAAGCGTGGTGACGGTGACGGGCAAGGTCGTGGCGCGCACGCTCGACACGATCAACCCGAACCTGCCCACCGGCGAGATCGAGATCCGCGCGCAGGAGGCAACCGTGCTCTCCGCCGCCGAGGAATTGCCGTTGCCCGTCGCGGGCGAACAGGAGTACCCGGAGGACATCCGCCTGCGCTATCGCTTCCTCGACCTTCGCCGCGAGACGCTCCACGCCAACATCATGACGCGCAGCGCCGTGATCCGCGAAACGCGCCGGCGCATGGAGGACATCGGCTTCACCGAGTTCTCGACCCCGATCCTGACCGCCTCCTCGCCCGAGGGCGCGCGCGATTTTCTCGTCCCCAGCCGCATCCATCCCGGCAAGTTCTTCGCGCTGCCGCAGGCGCCGCAGCAGTACAAGCAGCTGCTGATGGTCGCCGGTTTCGACCGCTATTTCCAGATCGCCCCCTGCTTCCGCGACGAAGACCCGCGCGCCGACCGGCTGCCGGGCGAATTCTACCAGCTCGACCTCGAAATGAGCTTCGTCACCCAGGAAGAGGTTTGGGAGACGATGGAGCCGGTGATGGCGGGCATCTTCGAGAGCTTCGCGCAAGGCCGCAAGGTGACGCCCGCGGGCGAGTTCCCGCGCATCCCCTATGCCGAGGCGATGCTCAAGTACGGCAGCGACAAGCCCGACCTGCGCATCGCGCTGGAGATCTCGGACGTGTCGGACCACTTCAAGGGGTCCGGCTTCGGGCTGTTCGACAAGATCACAGGCGGCGGCGGCGTCGTGCGTGCGATCCCTGCACCCGGTGCGGGCAAGCTCAGCCGCAAGTTCTTCGACGACATGAACGAGTGGGCGCGCGGCGAGGGCTACGCGGGGCTTGGCTACATCAACATCAAGGAGGGTACGCCCGCCGGCCCGATCGCCAAGAACCACGGCGAGCAGCCGACCGCGGCGCTGGTCGCGGCGCTGGGGCTCGGACCCGACGACGGCGTTTTCTTCGCCGCGGGCAAGGAAGCCGATGCGGCCAAGCTCGCCGGCCTTGCCCGCGTGCGTGTGGCCGAGCAGCTCGATCTCGTCGAGAAGGACGCCTTCCGCTTCTGCTGGATCATCGACTTTCCGTTCTACGAATGGGACGAGGACGAGAAGCGGCTGGACT
The DNA here is from genome assembly GCA_021782155.1 of Pseudomonadota bacterium. Classification (GTDB taxonomy): domain Bacteria; phylum Pseudomonadota; class Alphaproteobacteria; order Sphingomonadales; family Sphingomonadaceae; genus Novosphingobium. The sequence goes on along the minus strand of JAJXVK010000111.1, from coordinate 4,448 downwards.
TCGCGCACAACCCGTTCTCGATGCCGCAGGGCGGGCTGGAAGCGCTGCAGACGCAGGACCCGCTCTCGCTCAAGGCCTACCAGTACGACATGGTCTGCAACGGCTACGAGCTCGCTTCGGGTTCGATCCGCAACCAGCACCCCGACCTGATGGTCGCCGCCTTCGAGAAGGTGGGGCTGTCGAAGGCCGACGTGGAAGAGCGCTTCGGCGGCATGTACCGCGCCTTCCAGTACGGCGCGCCGCCGCACGGGGGCATGGCGGCGGGGGTCGACCGCATGGTCATGCTGCTGTGCGGGGTGCAGAACCTGCGCGAGATCACGCTGTTCCCGATGAACCAGCGCGCCGAAGACCTGCTGATGGGTGCGCCGAGCCCGGCGGCGCCCAGGCAGCTGCGCGAACTGCACGTGCGCGTGGTCGAGCCGGGCAAGCCCGCCGCGGGCCAGCCGACCGCCAAGGCGGTGGCGCCAGACGCGGGCTGACCGGATTTCCCCGTCGCATTGCGCAACCGCTTCGGGGGATGCAGGATGCGCTTGGACTTGCCAGCCGCATGCCGGTTGACTAGGGCGACAGACGAAACCGAAATCCGACAACCGCTTTCCTTCGAAGGGGCATTCAATGAGCGATACCGCCGACCGCGTTAAGAAGATCGTTGTCGAGCATCTGGGGGTCGAGGCCGACAAGGTCACTGAAGACGCAAGCTTCATCGACGACCTGGGCGCCGACTCGCTCGACATCGTCGAACTCGTCATGGCGTTCGAGGAAGAATTCGGCGTCGAGATCCCCGACGACGCGGCGGAGAAGATCTCCACCGTGTCCGATGCGATCAAGTACATCGACGAAAACAAGGGCTGATCGCCCGCAGTCCCGGCTGCGCTCCACCCCGTAGCGGGCGCGGGCGGGTACCGACAGGCTCAGCTCCCTCGCGGGCTGGGCCTTTCGTGATTTTGGAGTGAGCCTATGCGCCGTGTGGTCGTTACCGGACTTGGCCTCGTCACCCCGCTGGGCGGCGACGTCGAGACCACCTGGAAGAACCTTCTTGCCGGCAAGTCGGGCGCGGGCCCGATCACCCGGTTCGACACCAGCGACCAGAAATGCAAGATCGCCTGCGAAGTGAAGCCGGCCGATCACGAATACGGCTTCGATGCCGGCAAGCGCGTCGATCACAAGATCCAGCGCCAGGTCGACCCGTTCATCGTCTATGGCATCGACGCCGCCGGGCAGGCGCTCGAGGATGCGGGGCTGGTCGACATGGACGACGACCTCAAGCTGCGCACCGGCTGCTCGATCGGTTCGGGTATCGGCGGGCTGCCGGGGATCGAGAGCGAATCGATCGTGCTTTACGAAAAGGGACCGGGCCGCGTTTCGCCGCACTTCGTTCACGGCCGCCTGATCAACCTCATCTCGGGCCAGGTCTCGATCAAGTACGGGCTCATGGGCCCAAACCACGCGGTCGTGACGGCGTGCTCGACCGGCGCGCACTCGATCGGCGACGCGGCGCGCATGATCAAGGACGGCGATGCCGACGTGATGCTGGCGGGCGGTGCGGAAAGCACGATCAACCCGCTTGGCGTCGCCGGCTTCGCGCAGGCGCGTGCGCTCAACTGCTCGTTCAATGACCGGCCTGAACAGGCCAGCCGCCCCTACGACAAGGACCGCGACGGCTTTGTCATGGGCGAAGGCGCGGGCGTGGTGGTGCTTGAGGAATACGAACACGCCAAGGCGCGCGGCGCGAAGATCTACGCCGAAGTCGTCGGCTACGGCCTCTCGGGCGACGCCTACCACGTCACCGCGCCGCATCCCGAGGGCAAGGGCGCAGAGCTTTCGATGCGCATGGCGCTGCGCAAGGCCGGGATGGAGCCGGGCGACATCGACTACGTCAACGCGCACGGCACCTCGACGATGGCCGACACGATCGAACTCGGCGCGGTCAAGCGCGTGCTGGGCGACGACCTGTCGGGCGCGTCGATGAGCAGCACCAAGTCGGCGATCGGGCACCTGCTCGGCGGCGCGGGCGCGGTCGAATCGATCTTCTGCATCCTCGCCATCCGCGACCAGATCGTTCCGCCCACGCTCAACCTCGACAACCCCGACGAGGGGACCGAGGGCGTCGACCTCGTCCCCAAGGTGGCGAAGAAGCGCACCGTGCGGGCGTGCCTGAACAACAGCTTCGGCTTTGGCGGCACCAACGCCAGCCTCGTCGTCAAGCAGATCTGAGGAACGCGACATGCGCAAGGGTCGCCTGCTGGCGGCGCTGTTCCTGCTGGTGCTCGCCGCGATCGGCGGACACTTCGTCTATGGCTGGTACGGCCCCGGACCGCTGGATCAGCCCACGACGCTGGTGGTGCCCGACGGCTCGACGCTGGCCAGCATCGCGGACCTGCTCGAGACCGAGGGCGCGATCGGGTCGGCATCGGACTTTCGCAACCATGCCCGCGTGTTCGGGCGCGGCGCCCGGGTCAAGGCCGGAGAGTTCGGGCTGCCCGCGCATGCCAGCGAATCGCAGATCTTCGCCATCCTGCAGTCGGGCAAGCCCTTGCGCCGCATGGTCACGATCCCCGAGGGCATGCCCTCGATCATGGTCTATGACCGGCTGATGGCGCAGCCGCTGTTGACCGGCAAGATCGACGTGCCGCCCGAAGGCTCGGTGCTTCCCGACAGCTATGACTTCGAGCGCGGGGAAAGCCGCGCCACGGTGCTCAAGCGCATGCAGGACGCGATGACCACGACCGTCGCCGAACTGTGGGCAGCGCGCGCGCCGAACCTTCCGGTGACGACGCCCGAACAAGCCGTGACGCTCGCTTCGATCGTCGAGAAGGAAACCGGCAAGCCCGAAGAGCGCAATCTGGTGGCCGGGCTCTACGAGAACCGCCTGAGGCAGGGCATGCTGCTCCAGGCCGACCCGACGATCATCTACCCGATCACCAGGGGCAAGCCGCTCGGCCGCCGCATCCGCCAGTCCGAGATCCAGGCGGTCAACGACTACAACACCTATACCAGGGTGGGGTTGCCGGTCGGCCCGATCACCAATCCCGGCCGTGCCTCGATCGAGGCGGTGCTGCACCCCGCAGACACCAAGGCGCTCTACATGGTGGCGGACGGCACCGGCGGGCACGTGTTCGCAGATACGCTGGAACAGCACAACGAAAACGTCGCCAGGTGGTTCGCGATCCGCAAGGCGCGCGGCGACCTCTGACCGCAGCCGGGCATGCTGTTGCCCCAGGGCGGCGCAGGCGGCAAGAACGGGCGCATGGCGTTCGAACCCTTCATCGTCACGGCAGAACTGCCGCGCGACGTCTTCGCCTGGGCCGATGGCTTGCGCCGCGCGCATTTCCCACCCGAGCGCAACCACCTGGAGGCGCACGTGACGCTGTTCCACGCGCTCGCGCCCTCGCTGTTCGAGGAACTGAAACCGCTGCTCAAGCGCGTCGTGGCGGAGCATCCGCCGCAGCCGGCGCGGATCACCGGGATCATGCCGCTGGGCAAGGGTACGGCGCTGCGCATCGACAGCCGCGGGATGACCGCGATCCGCGAAGACATCGCCGAACGCTTCCACGGCGCGCTCACGGCGCAGGACAGGCATCCGCTGCGGCTCCACGTCACGGTCCAGAACAAGGTCACGGTCGAAGCGGCACGGACCCTGCAGGAAGAACTCGGCGCGGCCTTCAAGCCCCGCGATTTCGCCTTCACGGGGCTGGGTTTGCACATCTATCGGGGCGGCCCGTGGGAAGCGGTGGGGCGCTGGTCCTTCCGCGGCTGAGCAAGCGCGATTTCGCGGGTTGACCACACGACCCCCGCCGCCTAATAGCGCCGCCTGCCTCGCGGGTTCATCCCCGCGAATGCCTGGTATGGCGGAGTAGCTCAGCTGGTTAGAGCAGCGGAATCATAATCCGCGTGTCGGGGGTTCAAGTCCCTCCTCCGCTACCATTCCTTGATCCGGAAGCGTCCACTAGCTTCCGTATTTTTCCAAAAATCGAAAGAAAAGCAGAGGGTTGCGGGTGATTCGCGTCCGCATGCGCCCATGGTCTTCCACATGCAGCCAGATTTGGTGTGGGGGTATTTTGGGGGTATTTTCGCGGAGTATCGGAAAGGAGCGATACCCCCAATGCCTCTCACGGAGATCCAGGCCCGAAATTCCAAGCCACGCGAGCGCGCCTACAAGCTGGCCGACGGGGAGGGCTTATTCCTGTTCGTACAGCCGAACGGGTCAAAGTTATGGCGGATGAAGTACCGCTTCGCGGGCAAGGAGAAGTTGCTCTCGTTCGGCGCGTACCCAGACCTCGGGATAGCGGCCGCGCGCGACAAGCGTATCGCCGCAAAGGCTTTGCTCGCTGAAGGCAAGGATCCAATGAAATCCAAGGGAGAAGTGATCTCGCAGGAGGGAGCCACCTTCTTCGAGATCGCAAAGCGCTGGCATGAAAATCGAAAGAGCGCGCTGAATTCTGCGCACG
>JAJXVK010000110.1 GCA_021782155.1 Pseudomonadota bacterium | reverse complement strand
GGCTGCCGCCTGTGGGACATGACCACCGGCGAAAAGCTCGACAAGGACCGCTTCCGCCGCGACCTCGGCGGCGAGGAAGAGGCCTACCAGGAAGTCGCGCGCCGGCTCGGCCTGCTGCAGGACGACGGCGGCCCGAGCGAAGTGCTCGACCTGTCGAAGCACCGCAAGCTGCGCGGCAAGAAGTAACCGGGCCCCGGCTGCACGCCCGCAGCCGGTCCCTCATTGCGCATTGACCCGCGAGCGGGCATCAGGCGCGGGATGTTCCTGCGACGCCTTGCGGCTGCCCTGTTCCCGTTCCTGCTCGCCGCATGCGCCGTAAGCCCGCATCCCGCCGCGCCTGGGCCTGCGGCCAGGGCCGACTGGGCGTTCCAGCACAGCGACCTAAAGCCCGACCCCGCCTTCCGCTTCGGCAGGCTCGCCAACGGCATGCGCTGGATCGTGCGCCACAACGCCACGCCGGCGGGCACGGTCGAAGTGCGCATGCAGGTCGCAGCCGGCTCGCTTGACGAGCGCGACGACGAGCGCGGCTTCGCCCATTTCGTCGAGCACATGGCGTTCAAGGGCAGCACCCGCGTGCCCGAGGGCGAGATGGTCAGGCTGCTCCAGCGCGACGGGCTGGCCTTCGGTCCCGACACCAACGCGCAGACCAGTTTCGAGACCACCACCTACATGCTCAGCCTTCCGCGCAGCGATACCGCGCTGCTCGATACCGCGCTGATGCTGATGCGCGAGACGGCGAGCGAGCTCAGCTTCGCGCCCGACGCCTTGGCGCGCGAACGCGGCGTGGTGCTGTCGGAAATGCGCGACAACAAGGGCTACCAGCTCTCCAACCTCGAAGACCAGCTCGCCTTCTTCTACCCGGATGCTCTCTATCCGAAGCGTCTGCCGATCGGGCTCCAGTCGACGCTCGACGCGGCGACATCGGACAGCCTCAAGGCGTTCTGGCACCGCGAATACGTGCCCGGAAAGACCACCGTGGTGGTGATCGGCGACATCGATCCCGCCAGCGCCGAAGCCGCGATCGCGCAGCATTTCGACTCCTGGCAGGCCGGCCCCGACGTGCCGCGTCCCGCCGAAGGCACGGTCGACCGGAAACAGCGCGGCGCAACCGACGTCCATATCGACCCCGCGCTGTCGGAGCGCATCACCGTATCGCGCCACGGCCGCTGGCTCGACGAGCCCGACAGCGCGGCAACGCGCGAGGAGAACCTCTTGCGCCGGATCGGCTACGGCATCCTCAACCGCCGCTTCCAGTCGATGAACCGCGTCGCCGACCCGCCGTTCCGCGGCGCGGGCTTCGGCACCTCGGAGGTGTTCCACATCGGCCGCACCACCAACCTCATCGTCGATACGCCCGACGGGCACTGGCAGCGCGGGCTCGAGGCCGCCGCCCGCGCGTACTGGCAGGCGATCGATCGCGGCTTCTCGCAGGCCGAGGTGGCCGAGCAAGTCGCCAACATCCGCACCGCGCTGCAGAACGCGGCGGCGGGCGAGGACACGCGCTCGAACCGTGAGCTGGCGGGCAACGCCCTCGCGCTGATCGGCGACGACGCGCTGGTGCCGACCACGCCGCAAAGCGCGCTCGACCGCTTCGACGGCTATGCCGGCAGGATCACGCCCGAAAGCGTGCTCGCCGCGCTCAGGACCGAGGCGGTACGGTTGAAGGACCCGCTGATCCGCTTCCAGGGCCGCACCCCGCCGAAGGGAGGCGTCGCGGCGATCCGCTCGGCGTGGGACAAGGCGAGCCGGGGCCATGCGGCCGAGGTCGGGCAGGCGGCGGCGGGAAGCTGGGGCTACACCGACTTCGGCACGCCCGGCACGGTCGTCTCGGACACGGTCGAACCGCTGCTCGGCATTCGCGAAGTGCGCTTCGCCAACGGCGTGCGGCTGAACCTCAAGCAGACCGGGCTCGACAAGGACGAGGTGCTGGTCCGGATGTCGCTCGACGGCGGGCAGATGCTCGACACCCGGGCTGAGCCGCTCGCCACCGAGATGATGGGCATGTTCAACGCGGGCGGCACCGGCAAGCACAGCCAGGACCAGATCCAGACGCTGCTCGCGGGACACGCGGTGGGAGGATCGCTGAATTCGGGCGGCGATGTCTTCTCGGCCAGCGCCGCGACTACCCCGCGCGACCTCGATCTCGAGATGCAGTTGCTCGTCGCCTATGTCTCCGATCCGGGTTTCCGGCCCGAGGGCGAAATGCTCTACCGGCAGAACGCGGCGAACTTCTTCGCGCAGGCGCACGCGACGCCCGGCGGGGCGCTGGGCTTCGACCTGCCCGGCATCCTCTCGGACCACGACCCCCGCTTTTCGTACCACGCGCTGAGCGAATACCAGGCGCTGACCTTCGCCAAGCTCAGGCAGGCGGTGGCCGGCCGCTTCGCGCACGGAGCGATCGAGATCGGGATTGTCGGCGATATCGACGAGGCGGCGGCGATAGACGCGGTGGCGAAGACCTTCGGCGCCCTGCCCGCGCGCGAGCCCGATTTCCGGGCCTGGACCGACAACCGCGACAAGCCGTTCACCGGCAGGCGCGGGATGGCAGTGATCCGCCACACCGGCGATCCCTCGCAAGCCATCATCCGCTACGAATGGCCGACGCGCGACGATTCCGACGCCGGGGAGAACCTCGCGCTCGACCTGCTGCAGCAGGTCGCGCAGGTCGAAGTGACCGACACGATCCGCGAGGCGCTGGGCAAGGCCTATTCCCCCGGCGTGCGCGCCGACCAGTCGAGCGTGTGGAAGGGCTATGGCACCTTCGCGATCCAGGCCGGTGTCGACGTGGCGGACGTGGCGGCGACGCGCGAAGCGCTCGACAAGACGATAGCAGGGCTGATCGCCGCACCGGTCGATGCCGACACGCTGCAGCGCGCCCGTGCGCCGCTGATCGAACATCTCGACAATGCGCTGAAATCGAATGGCGGCTGGCTCGTGCTGGTCAGCCGCGCGCAGAGCAAGCCGCAGTATCTCGACCGCTGGGTCAAGGCGAAGGCGCGACTGCTGGCGCTGACGCCGCAAGACCTGCAACGCGAAGCGGCGAAATACCTTTCGCTCGACAAGGCGGTGCAGGCGGTGGTGCTGCCCAAGGGGGCGGAAGCGCCGAAGGACTAGAGCGGCCGCACCTCGATCCGGTCGGTTGCCAGCCGCGCGGCTTCCTCGCGATCGTGCGTCACGTAGAGGATCGGCAGTTTCAACTCGTCGCGCACGCGCTCGATCACGCGCATGATCTCTTCGCTGCGTTCCGGGTCGAGCGCGGCGAGCGGCTCGTCCATCAGCAGCGCCCGCGCGCCCGACAGAAGCGCGCGCCCGATCGCCACGCGCTGCGCCTCGCCGCCCGATAAGGTGCGCGGGGCACGGTCGAGCAGGGATTCGATGCCGAGGAAGCGTGTCACTTCTTCCAATGCGATCCAGCGGTCCTCGGACCGTGCCAGCTTCCAGCCGTAGAGCAGGTTCGCGCGCACCTTCATGTGCGGGAACAGCCGCGCGTCCTGGAACACGAAGCCGAGCCGCCGCCGGTGCGCGGGCACGTCGATCCCCGCCGCGCTGTCGAACAGCGTCTCGCCGCCTACGCGGACGTGGCCGGCATCGGGCCCGACCAGTCCCGCCACCATGTTGAGGATCGTGGTCTTGCCCGCCCCCGATGGCCCGAACAGCAGCGTCAGCCCCTCGCCCGTCGCGAAGGCGGCGCCCAGCACCTGCGCGCCGAGGCGCACGCTGACGTCGACGTCAAAGGACATGGCCGTCCTTCGTGCCGCGCCGCGCCAGGCCCTCGGACACCAGCAGCGCCGCCAGCGACAGCGCCACCGATACGGCGGCGAGCGTCCACACCCGCCCTTCCTCACCAGGCACCTGCAGCGCCGAATAGATCGCGATGGGCAGCGTCTGCGTTTCGCCCGGGATGTTCGAGACGAAGGTGATCGTCGCGCCGAACTCGCCCAGAGAGCGCGCGAAACCCAGGATCGCGCCAGTCAGCACACCCGGCAGACTCAGCGGCAGGACCACGGTGAGGAAGCGGCGGGGGCCATCGGCGCCGAGCGAGCGCGCGGCCTGCTCGTAGCGCGGGTCGATCGCCTCGAGCGACAGGCGGATCGCGCGCACCATCAGCGGCAGCGCCATGACCGCCGCCGCGATCGCCGCTCCGGTCCAGCGGAACATGACCGTGAGCCCGAACGTGCGCTCGAGAAGTCCGCCGATCGGGCCGTTCGTGCCGAACAGGATCAGCAGCACCCAGCCGACCACCACCGGCGGCAGCACCAGCGGCAGGTGGACCAGCGCATCGAGCAGCACGCGCCCGGGAAAGCGCCCGCGAGCAAGCAGCCAGGCGCAGAGGAAAGCGAAGGGCAGCACACAGCCGACCGCCAGCAGGCTCACCTTCAGGGAGAGGAAGACGACGCCCCAGTCTTCCGGCCGCAGCACGGATCCCGCCCCCTCAGCGCGTGCCGAAGCCGTGGCGGCGGAACACCGCCTTGCCGCGCGGCGAGGTGAGGAAGGCGAGGAACGCGCGCGCCTCGGGATTGTCGGAGCGGGCGATCTGCGCCACCGGGTAGGCGATCAGCGGGTGGCTCGCCCGCGGGAAGCGCGCGATCACGCGCACCTTGTTCGAAGCGAGCGCATCGGTCGCATAGACGATCCCCATCCGCGCCTGCCCGCGCTCGACCAGCGCCAGCGCGGCACGCACGTTCTCGCCGATCGCGATGCGGTCCTTCACCGCGCCCCACACGCCGGCCCAGGTCAGCGCGGCCTCGGCATACTTGCCCGCCGGAACTCCCGCCGGATCGGCCAGCGCCAGCCGTCCGCCGCCGAGCGCGCGCGAGAGCGGGAATCCCTTTTCAATAGAGAGCCGGGTGTGCTGTCCGGCGGGCTCGATCAGCACCAGAGTGTTGTAGAGCAGGTCGGCGCGCGTATCGGCGCGGATCAGGCCTTTCGCGGCGAGCGCGTTCATCCAGTCCTCGTCGGCCGAGACGAACAGGTCGGCGGGCGCTCCCGCCTCGACCTGCCGCGCCAGCGCCGAACTGCCCGCGAACGAGACCACGGGGCGCGGATGGCCGGTGCGGGCAAACGCGTCGGCCGCGTCGTTCATCGCTTCCTGCAGGCTCGCCGCGGCGAGCACCACCGGCGCACGCGGCGCGGCCTGCGCCAGTGCCGGGGCAAGCAGGACCATAAACGCGAATAGGCAGCGGAACAGGCGCGACATCCCGCGCTGTCTAGACGACCTTGCCGACAATTGCGAGCCGTCAGGCCTCGGCCGCGAAAGGATCCTCGAACCCGGTCGCGTACTGCGCCATCGCCATTGTCGTGAACTGCGCGTTCACGCGGATGCAGCTGGGGAACACGCTCGCGTCGGTGACCAGCACGTTGTCGGTGCCGTGGACGCGGCAGCGGGTGTCGACGGTGCCCAGCGCCGGATCGGCGTTCATCGGGTTGCCGCCGTGCGGGTGCGAGCTCGACAGGGTGACGTCGTCGGCCTCCTTGATCGCTTCGGCGAAGAACGCGTCGAGGTCCATGTCGGGGGTCAGCGTCTGGCCCTTGAGCAGCGCCGGCCAGACCTCGAGCGCGCCCGCCGCGAAATGCACGCGGGTGAGCGTCGCCATCGCCTTGCGGATCGTCTCGATCTCCGCTTCGCCGATCCTGAAGTCGAGCTTGCCGCCCACGATCCGCCCGCAGCGGTCGGCCGGAAACAGGATGCCCGCCGAGCAGATGCGGTCATAGCTGCGCATGCGGCGGTCCATCTCCTCGAACCAGCCGGGCATCATTGCCGCCATCGACATCGGCGGCTGGAAATGGCTTTCGAGCAGGAAATCGCGGCAATCGACCACGGTCGCCATCTGGTCCTCGTCCCATGCCGGGCTCTGGCCTTCGGGCATGAGCGCGATCACGGGCGAGGCGACGTTCATCGAGATGCCGTGCCCCGCGCCTTCGACGCCGCTGCGGTCGAGCAGCAGCGAGCTGGCGATCGTCCCCGCCGCGACGACCACGCCGACTTTCGCGGGAATGAAGTGCTCGATGCCATCAGGGTCGATAACCTCCACGCCGATGGCGCGGCTGCGTCCGCCGGTCCACCGTGCCCAGCGGATCTTCTCGACCTTGGTCTCGGCGACGATCCGCACCGGGTGCGTCGAGCCGTCTTCGGGCAGGTTGCACGCGGCGGGCAGGTAGCTCTGCGCCATGCCGTTCTTGCGCGCATAGGGACAGCCGGTGTTGCAATAGCCGCAATAGGCGCAGGCCTTGTCGGTGTTCGGCGGGCCGTAATTCTTAGCGAACCAGCCCGACTTGGCGCGCTGCTCGCGCGGGTCGGCCGACTGCGCGACATGGGCCGCCCAGCCGCGCATCAGGTGCGGGCCGTTGGCGCGGCTCGAGCGGTGTTCGATCTCGCCGATGCCGAGGAACTGCTCGACCGCGTCGTAGCTCGCCTGGAAGCGCGCTTCGTCGAGCTCCGCGCCGAGATCGCGCCACGCCTCGAACACGTCGGCGGCGTCCGGGTGGCTCAGCCGGTCGTCCTTCATGCGCAGGCAGATGCCGTTGTTGATCGTGGGGCTGCCGCCGACGTTGCGCCCCTGGAACACCACGAAATCGTTGTCGCGCGTGGTCTGGAGCGCGCCGTGCTTGAACAGGTGCGAGGCCATGCGCGCCTCTTCGTGGCTGATCCGCGCCGAGGGGTAGTGCGGCCCTGCCTCGACCACCAGCACGCGGTAGCCCTTGTTGGCGAGGTTCCACGCCGAGACCGCGCCGCCCGAGCCCGAGCCGACCACGATCACGTCGATCTCGCCGGGCAGGCTGTCGACCGTGACGAAGTGCTCGTGCGTGAGGTCGCGGCCCTGGACCATCTCGATCGGCACGTCGCCGGCCCCGCGCTCGCGGAACCTGGGCAGGGTGAAGCCGATCTGCTTCAGCACCGGATTGTCGCGGTTGTCGTCCTGGTCGCCCGGCAGCCAGTGGCCGTAGTAAGCGAAATAGAGGATGCCGCGGATGCGGGCCATGTCCTGGAAGGCGTCGATCCGGGTGTTGCGCATGCGGCTCTCGATCCGCTCGCGCCGTTCCTCGACCGGCAGCTCGTTGAAGAACGGCGCCATCGCCAGTTCGGCAAGACGCAGCGACCAGCTGATCTCGCTCGCCTTGGTGCCGCCGATCATCGCGAAAATGTGCTGGACGTTGTCGACGATCTGCTCGACCGGAATCGCGAGCTGTTCGTACCCGTCGAACAGGGCCTCGGCCATCTTGCGCAGGAAGCGCAGCTGCAGGTGATCGAACGGCAGGCGCTCGGCCATGGTATTCTCCCCGGTGAGGTTCGCCGCGACCTGTCGTTATCAGGCCATTGATGGACACATGCGGGGGCCGCCGGCAAGCGGAAAATCAGGCGATTGTATCCTGATAGCGGCGCACGGCGACGAAGGTCAGCACCGCCAGCATCAGCGCCAGAACCCCGATCTGCGGGAGCGCGAGGCTCAAGTCCCAGCCCTTGAGCATGATCCCGCGCACCAGCACGATGTAGTGCGTGGTGGGCAGCACCTCGGCCAGCCAGCGCGCGGGCCACGGCATGCCGCGGAACGGGAAGGCGAAGCCCGAGAGCAGGATCGATGGCATCAGGTAGAACATCGACATCTGCATCGCCTGGACCTGGCTCTTGGCCACGGTCGACATCGTGAAGCCTAGCGCAAGGCTTACCACGATGAACAGCAGCGTGACGCTCGACAACAGCGTGAACGACCCGACGAAGGGCACATGGAACACCACCGCCGCGAACAGCAGCACCACGAACATCTGCACCACGCCCATCACGATGTAGGGCACGATCTTGCCGATCATGACCTCGATGGGCCTCAGCGGCGTGGCCAGCAGATTCTCCATCGTCCCCTGCTCCACCTCGCGCGTCACCGACATCGCGGTGAGCATGACCATGGTCATCGACAGGATGATCGCCAGCAGTCCAGGCACGGTGTTGTGGCTGGTGATCCCTTCGGGGTTGTAGCTCTTGTGAAGAACGAGGTTGACCGGCCCCGCCCCTGGAACCAGCCGTGCGAGCGGACCGGTCAGGTCGTGCCCGAGCGCGTATGTCACCGCCTCACCCACCGCCGCAACCGCGGGGCCCGTCGCCGCCGGATCGGTCGCATCGGCGGTGAGCAGCAGCTGCGGCTTGTCGCCGCGCACGAGATCGCGTGCGAAGTTCGGCGGGATGGTGAGCAGGAACTGCACCTTGCCCTCGGCCACCAGCCTGTCGCCTTCGCCATAGCCGCCCGGCACTTGCGTGACGTCGAAGTAGGTCGTGTTCTGCAGCGCCGCGACGATCGAGCGCGAGTATTGCGAATTGTCGCTGACCTCGACCGCCAGCGGCAGGTGGCGCGGATCGCTGTTGATCGCATAGCCGAAGATCATCAGCTGCATGATCGGGAAGAAGAACATCATCGCCAGCGTGCCCGGATCGCGCGCCATCTGGCGCACTTCCTTGAACACCATCGCGCCGATCCGCTGCCACATCAGGCGTGCTCCACCACGACCGAGTTGTCTCTCGCCGTGCGCATCAGGTTGATGAACACGTCTTCGAGCGTCGGCTCGCTGTCCTTCCAGTGGAAGCGGTCCTGCCACGGCGCGACCGCCGCGCGCAGCGCATCGCGGTCTGGCCCGCAGACGTGGATCGTGGTGCCGAAGGGCGCGGCCATGGCGACGCCGGAACGCGCCTCGATCTCGGCAGCGAGCCGGTCGGCGCCGTGGCCCTCGCCGGTCAGCGCATAGAGGCCCGATCCGGCGATCACTTCGTCCACCGTGCCGCGCGCCAGCATCACGCCATAGGCGATATAGGCGATCTCGTGGCAGCGCTCGGCCTCGTCCATGTAATGGGTCGAGACGAGCACGGTCATCCCCTCGCGCGCGAAGGCGTGGATCTGGTCCCAGAACTCGCGCCGGGCGAGCGGATCGACGCCCGCGGTGGGTTCGTCGAGCAGCAGGATCTTCGGGCGATGAAGGACCGCGGCGGCAAGCGCGAGGCGCTGCTTCCACCCGCCCGAGAGCTTGCCCGCGAGCTGGCTGGCGCGCGTTTCGAGCCCGAGTTTCTCGAGCGCCTCGTCCACCCGCTGCTTGCGCCGGTCGAGCCCGTGGACGCGCGCCATGAACTCCAGGTTCTCGGCGATCGACAGGTCGCCGAACAGTCCGAACTTCTGCGTCATGTAGCCGACCTGCTCCTTGATCTCGGCGCGCTGGGTGCGCAGGTCGAGACCGAGCACGGTTCCCTCTCCCTCTTCGGGGATCAGCAGCCCGCAGATCATGCGCAGCGTGGTCGTCTTGCCCGACCCGTTGGGGCCGAGGAAGCCGCAGATCCGCCCCTCGTCGAGCTTCAGGTCGAAGTGGTCGACCACCGTGCGCCCGCCGAACCGCTTGGTCAGCCCGCGCACGTCTATGACGGGGGTTTCGGCCACGCTATTTTGCCAGCACCGAGACCGGCAGCCCTAGCGGAAGCGGCTTGTCGGCGGGAAGCCAGGCTTCGACCAGGAACACCAGCTTGGACCGCGCCCGCTCCGAATAGATTACCGGAGGCGTATATTCGGCCCGCGGGGCGATGTAGCTGACCTTCGCAGTCCGCTCGCCACCGCAATCGTCGCAGGTGAAGTGGACCGTCTCGCCCAGCCTGATCGCGGCGATCCGGCCCTCGGGCACGAAGAAGCGCAGCTTGCGCTTGTCCGCGGGCAGGACCGAGACCACCGGGACATTTGCGGGCACCCATTCGCCGGGGTTGTAATAGGTCTGCTCGATCACGCCGGAGGCGGGCGAGACCGGTGCGATCAGCTTCTGCTGGTGCTGCTGCGCCGCGAGCGCGGCCTGCGCGCGCGCCACGTCGGCGCTCGCCGCCTGCTGCTGGCTGGCGCGCCCTACCGACAGCTCGCCCGAGCGCAGTTGCGCGCGCGCCTGCGCAA
>JAJXVK010000109.1 GCA_021782155.1 Pseudomonadota bacterium | reverse complement strand
GCGACCAAAATTCTCTGGGGCCAGATCCTCGCCGTCTTCGCCATCGTGCTCGTCTGCGTCTGGGGCGCGACCGAATGGGTCGCCTGGCGTCTCGCCTTTCAGCCCGAACTCGGGACGCCCTGGTTCAGACTCCTCGGCTTCTCGGTCTATTACCCACCCGCGTTTTTCTGGTGGTGGTACGGCTACGACGCCTACGCGCCATCGATCTTCGTCGAGGGCGCGTACATCGCGGCATCGGGCGGCTTGATCGCCGCCGCCGTGGCGATCGGCATGTCGGTCTGGCGCGCACGCGAGGCCAAAAAGGTCGAGACCTACGGCTCCGCGCGCTGGGCCGACAAGGCCGAGGTGCAGGCCGCCGGCCTGCTCGGCCCCGATGGCGTTGTGCTCGGCCGCTATGCCCACGACTACCTTCGCCACGACGGGCCGGAGCATGTCCTGTGCTTCGCGCCGACCCGCTCGGGCAAGGGCGTCGGCCTTGTGATCCCCTCGCTGCTGACCTGGCCGGGTTCGGCGATCGTCCACGACATCAAGGGCGAGAACTGGCAGCTCACCGCCGGCTTCCGCGCCCGGCACGGCCGCGTGCTGCTGTTCGACCCGACCAACGCCAAATCGTCGGCCTACAATCCGCTGCTCGAAGTCCGGAGAGGCGAATGTGAAGTCCGCGACGTCCAGAATATCGCCGACATCCTGGTCGATCCCGAGGGCAGCCTCGAAAAGCGCAGCCATTGGGAAAAGACCAGCCATGCCCTGCTGGTCGGCGCGATCCTGCACGTTCTCTATGCCGAACAGGACAAGACCCTGGCCGGCGTCGCCGCCTTCCTCTCCGATCCCAGGCGCCCGATCGAGTCGACGCTTGCCGCCATGATGAAAACCGCGCACCTCGGTGACGCCGGGCCGCACCCCGTCATCGCCAGCGCCGCCCGCGAGTTGCTCAACAAGTCCGAGAACGAACGCTCGGGCGTGCTCTCCACCGCCATGTCCTTCCTCGGCCTCTACCGCGATCCCGTCGTCGCCGAGGTGACGCGCCGCTGCGACTGGCGCATCACCGACATCGTCGACGGAAAGCGGCCGACGACGCTCTACCTCGTCGTACCGCCGTCCGACATCAACCGCACCAAGCCGCTGATCCGTCTGATCCTGAACCAGGTCGGCCGCCGCCTGACCGAGGATTTGCAGGCCAAGGCTGGCCGTCACCGGCTTCTCTTGATGCTCGACGAGTTTCCGGCGCTCGGGCGCCTCGACTTCTTCGAGTCGGCGCTCGCCTTCATGGCGGGCTACGGTCTGAAGTCCTTCCTGATCGCGCAATCGCTGAACCAGATCGAGAAAGCCTATGGCGCGAATAACTCGATCCTCGACAACTGCCATGTCCGCGTCAGCTTCGCCACGAACGACGAGCGCACCGCCAAGCGCGTCTCGGACGCGCTCGGCACCGCCACCGAAATGAAGGCCATGAAAAACTACGCCGGTAGCCGTCTGTCGCCCTGGCTCGGGCATTTGATGGTGTCGCGGTCGGAGACAGCACGACCGCTGCTCACCCCCGGAGAGGTGATGCAGCTTCCAGCGACAGACGAGATCGTGATGATCGCCGGGACACCGCCGATCCGCGCGAAGAAGGCCCGGTATTTCGAGGACCGCCGCTTGCAGGAACGCATCCTGCCGCCGCCTGCACTTGTGACGACGAAACAGGGGCGGCCGGACGACTGGACCGCATTGCCCGTACCGCCGTGCCCTCAGATCGCGGAGGCAAAGTCCGCGCCGGAGAGCGATGATGAAGATCCGACCGAATCCGAGCGCCGCCGTCAGCCCGAACTCAGCCGGGTGCAGCCCGTCGAGCAAAGGGACACGATCGAGAACGAGTTCGAAATTGGCCTCACCGACGATGACGAGCATGACGTCGCGCGCAACAGCCGCATGAACCGCCTAATGCAAGGCGTGGCGCGCCAGGCCTCGCTTGATCCTGCCGACGGCATGGACCTGTGAGGCGGCGATGAACAAACCAGCGCGAAAGCAGCGTCTGTCCGTCTATCTTGATCCCGCGGTGATGAGCCGCCTCGCGGATCATGCCGCGCGACGCGATCAATCCCGTTCGCTCATCGCGGAAGCCGCCATCGAGTCTTTCCTTTCGCCCGACGCCGCCGAGAGGCAGGAAGCGGCGATCACCAAGCGCCTCGATCAGTTCGACCGCCGCATGCTCCGGCTCGAACGCGATTTAGACATCTCCGTTGAAATGCTGGCGGTGTTCGTCCGCTTCTGGCTCGCCACTACACCGACGCTGACTGAACCCCTCGCGAAGGCCGCTCACGCCAAGGCCGCCGAACGCTATGGCGCATTCGTCACCGCGCTGGGGCGTCGCTTGGCCAAGGGGCCTAAGCTGCGACAGGAAATCGCAGAGGATGTGGCGGTGGAAGAATAGCAAGAATTGTTCGGTATGCGCCCAAGGTAAACGTTGCGTATCAGCTGGGCCTTCCGAAAGTTTATGGTGGCGAAGATGCGAAATTTTCCACTTTTGTCTGATGAAGCTCGACGAATTCCACGCAGTCTGAATAACTAACCGGCCGGAGGCCGGTAGGATCACGCGGAGGGGCTGAAGCCTTCCTTGTGGGTATGTCGGTCGAGATACCGCATGATGATGTCGTCCGTGATGTTGCCGGATGTCGTTGAGAAGTAGCCGCGTTGCCAGAAGCGTTGACCCCAATAGCGCTTGCGGATGTGTTCGAACTCCTGCTGGATTTTGCGCGAGGACCGCCCCTTGGCACGGCGAACGAAGTCACTCACCGACACGTGCGGAGGTATCTCGACGAACATATGCACGTGATCGCGTGACAATGCGCCGTTGACGATGGTGACACCCATTTCGTCGCATACCTGCTTGATAATCGTATCCATCCGGGGAAGGCCGCCTTGCTGGGCTGAATCTGGCCTCTGATTCTAGCGACGCATTTAAGTGTGTCGCAAAGGACCGAGGCGTTGGAGATCATCAGCGGTGTTGGGCGTCGCCGGCGTTGGCGGGTTGAGGATAAGCTGCGGATTGTCGCTGAGGTGGAGCGGCCTGGGGCGAGCTTTCTGGGTGTGGCGCGCCGATACGACATCAGCCGTGGTCTGTTGTGGAACTGGCGTCAGCAGGTGCGTCGCGGCACGTTGACGGCGACGGCCGAACCGCACTTCCTGGCGCTTGGTATGCTGCCGGAGCCGGGTTTACCGTTGGCGCTGGATCGTGCCGAGACGCGCTCGCACAGCAAGCGGCCTGCGGCCAGCAACGCCATGATCGAGATTGTCTTGCCGGATGGCGTCACCATACGGGTCACCAGCGATGTTGAAGCCGATGCACTGCACCGCGTGCTCGGCGTGCTGCGCGGATGATCCCGATCCCCTCCGGCGTGCGGGTGTGGCTGGCGACCGGCAGCACCGACATGCGGCGCGGGATGAACGGGCTGGCGATGCAGGTGCAGCAGGCACTCGGGCGCGATCCGCATGCAGGCGATCTGTTCGTCTTTCGCGGCAGGCGTGGCGACCTGGTGAAGGTGCTGTGGCATGACGGGCTGGGTATGTCGCTCTACGCCAAGCGGCTGGAACGGGGGCGCTTCATCTGGCCATCTCCCGCCGATGGCGCGGTGGCGATCTCAGCGGCTCAGCTGGGCTACATGCTGGAGGGCATCGACTGGCGCAACCCACGCCATACCTGGCGGCCGGAAGCGGTCGGTTGATCGGTGATTGTTGTCGATCACCAGTACACAAGTTGGCCAGGACGTGATTCACTCCACTCATGCCGAGTGCCACCGCCATCACGCCGCCCACCGAAGAACTCGCCGCCCTGCGCGCAGCCCTGGCTGCCGCCGAACAGGCGCAGCGCGAGGCCGAAGCGCGGGCATCGGGCGCCGAGGCGATGGTCGCCCATCTCAAGCTGCTGATCGCCAAACTGCGCCAGGACCGGTTCGGTGCATCCGCCGAGCGCAGCCGCAAGCTGCTCGACCAGTTGGAGTTCGAACTGGAGGAACTCGAAGCCGCTGCCGGCGAGGACGCGGCGACAGTGCTGACGACCGCCCCCGAGCACGCCGCCGTGCCTGCCCGCCGCAAGCCCAAGCGCGCGCCCTTGCCCGAGCATCTGCCGCGCGAACGCGTCGTGCTGCCGTCGCCCGCCGCCTGCCCGTGTTGCGGCGGCAAGCTGTCCAAACTCGGCGAGGACATCACCGAGACGCTGGAGATGATCCCCCGGCAATGGAAGGTGGTGCAGACGGTGCGGGAGAAATTCTCCTGCCGCAGTTGCGAGGCGATCAGCCAGCCACCGGCGCCGTTCCACCCGATCGCCCGCGGCCGGGCGGGGCCGCATCTGCTCGCCAGCATCCTGGAGGCCAAGTTCGCCCAGCATCTGCCGCTCAACCGGCAGAGCGAGAGTTTTGCCCGCGAGGGTATCGACCTGGATGTCTCCACCCTGGCCGATTGGGTCGGCGCCTGCTCGGCGACCCTGGCCCCGCTGGTCGCCACGCTGCGCCGGCACGTGCTCTCCGCCGAACGGCTGCATGGCGACGACACCACGGTGCCGGTGATGGCCCCCTCCCATGCGGCAGGGCGCATGGGGACCCGTGGGGCAGGAAAGACAATCACCGGCCGATTATGGGTCTACGTTCGCGACGACCGGCCGTTCGGCGGTCTGGCGCCGCCGGCGGCGTTGTTCCACTACTCGCCGGATCGCACGGCGGCCCATCCCAACCGCCACCTCGCAGGGTGGGCGGGCGTGCTGCAATCGGACGCCTATGCCGGCTACAACGACCTGTCTGCCCCGACGCGATTGCCGGGGCCGGTGACGTCGGCGGGCTGCTGGGCGCATGGGCGGCGGAAGTTCTTCGAACTCGCCGAACTCGGCAAGGCACCATTGGCAGTGGAGGCGGTGCGGAAGATGGACGTGATCTTCGCCATCGAGCGCGAGATCAACGGCGTGTCGGCCGATGCCAGGCTGGCGGCGCGACAGAAGAGAAGTGCGCCGTTGGTCGCTGATCTGCACGACTGGATGCGTGATAGGCGGCTGAAACTGTCCAGGCACAGCGAAGTCGGCCGCGCGATGGACTACATGCTCAAGCGCTGGGACACCTTCGCGCTGTTCCTCACCGACGGCCGGGTCTGCCTGACCAACAACGCCGCTGAACGCGCCCTGCGCGGCATCGCCGTCGGCCGCAAGGCGTGGCTGTTCTGCGGCTCCGACCGCGGCGGCGAAAGGGCAGCGGCAATCTATTCCCTGATCGTCACCGCCAGGCTCAACGACGTCGACCCGCGCCCTTGGCTCGCCGATGTGCTCGCCAGGATCGGCGATCATAAGGCATCAAAGCTCGACGAACTGCTGCCGTGGAACTGGAAGCCAGCCGCAAGCGAGACTACCAGATGAGATCACCAACAGTGTCAGCCCGCGAAAAGGCCGACATCACCGCAATCTGCCAGACCTTCATCGACACGGTCCTCAAACCGCGCTTCCTGCCCACGATCAGGCCGACGCAGTTCAACTATCTTGTCGACATCCAAGGCAAATGGCACGGCCACAAATACCGCTTCCTGCAACGATACAGATCAGGCTTCGAGGACAACCGCGGCAAGGAATTCGACGCCCCCTTCGTCAGGCTCGACTGGATCGCGCCAGATCGCTTCAATGTCCAATGGCACCGACACACCGGACAGTGGTGGCCCATCCATAACAACCTGCCACTGAAGGCCGCGCTCGACGCCATCATCGACAACGGAATTCTGCATCCGCTGTGACGCCCGCGGTCCTCACCGGATGGATACTGATAATCTCGCGAACTCGCAACCGGACCTCGCCATGCAGCACTTTATATCGGTACTTGGGCGCCCAGACGAGATGGTAGCGATGATGAAATGTTGTGTGACAGCCGCTCCGGTATGCCATATCCCTGTAACCTCGGAAAAAATGAGACTCTTCGCCTTTCAGGCGGTCTCATTTTTTCCGAGGTTACAGGGATACCAGCCGAGTCTGGGGCTGAAGCCAGTATCCGACTGAAGTCGGAGGGGTTCCTCCCCGGTAGAGGACTCTAAATTAGATCATATGTTCAG
Source organism: Pseudomonadota bacterium (assembly GCA_021782155.1). Classification (GTDB taxonomy): domain Bacteria; phylum Pseudomonadota; class Alphaproteobacteria; order Sphingomonadales; family Sphingomonadaceae; genus Novosphingobium. The sequence continues at coordinate 4,080 of JAJXVK010000109.1, read as the reverse complement.
CGATAGTCACTACCAATTTGAGCGCCCCTCACAAATTTGGGCGCTCCATTCATCACATTGGGGGGAGGATTGCTACTAAAGGTTGATTGTCCCAAAGCGGTTCAGTCCAGCAACGACTTGATCGCATCGACTGTGGAGCGCAAGCTTGCCGAATCCAGTCCTCCGCGTTCGTCGTCTTGCGACGTGAACAGCGATCGACCGACGCCGAAGCCATTGGCTTCGTACCATGCCTTCTTCCACTCCCATCCCTTCCGGTAGTCCTCGCGAACCATCATGCCGAGGTGCTCCCAAAGGATTAAGTCGCCGTCAGCCGTGACGAACGAGAAGTCCGGACGAAGCCGGCCAGGCTCAACCTCTCCATCGAGCACGCGCTCATACTCGTACTCGACCCCGGACTGAAAAAGCATGTTGGCGATCACAAGCTCCGACTTGCTGCGAACCAGATGGCCCTTTTCCGTGCGATGGATCAGGTTCTCGGCGTACGGCACTTCGGTCTCGATGCGCCGGAGCACGCCCTGGAAGATGTTCGTGTTCCGTCGCGCGGTCTCCGACCGCTCGGGCCGAGTATAGTCAAAGAGAACGGAAGGATTGTCGCCCTCGATCAAAAGCACGAGCTGGCGGCGCGACCGGGTAAGGGCCGTGTATAGCAGCTCGCGCGAGAGGGGCCGGCAGTTCTTAGGCAGGACGACGAATACCTTCTGAAACTCGCTGCCCTGCGACTTGTGAACGGTGATGGCGTAGGCCAGCTCAAGGGGGCCGGAGCCGCCGGGAAAGTCGCGACCACTGTAGCCAAAACGAAGATTGGGTCGCCCGGCGAAGACTACATTCAGCCAAGGAGCCTTCCCATTACCGACAAGTCCGACCTCGCCGTTGGCCACGTAATGGTCGCCGGACTCTTGTCCATCATAGGCGTCGCGCCACTGGTTCGAGACCTGAATGACCTTGTCACGGATGACGATGCTTTCGTCACCGAGACTGACCACCCACGGATCGGTGGCCGCCTTCAGCTCGCGTGCGCGATAGCGACGCTGCGTCCACCGATTCAGGTCGTGGACGCCGTGAGGATGCATGCGAACGGGCGACAGGATTTGCCACTGCTCGGAGCCGTCGGGTTCAGCGAAGGGAACCCAGCCGCTCTCGTCGATGCCGAGCGACGCGTTGAAGCCGACGACGTCGGCCGCCTGTTCAAGCCCGAGGTGCTTTTGGAAAGCCTCGCTCAATCGACTGTGCAGCTCGTCTGGCGTGGTCCAGAAAAGCAGGTCAAGGTCGTTGAATGGCCGTCCCGTTTCCAGGTCGCTAAGGACGCGGTCGGCGTCGACGGGCTGCGTCTCTCTCGTGAACCAGGAAGCAAGCCGAAGCGTGTCCGAAGCCTGATCCGCGCCCGCGACAGCACGGACCTCCACCGTCAGCCGCGCCAGCGCCTCGCCAATCTGGAGGCCGGTATCACTCTTCGCATCTGTAGTTTGCAGAAAGGACGTCAAGTCGGCGAACGGACGTCCTACTCCGATCGGAGGAAGTTGATTGGGATCGCCGACTAGGATGAGCCGTTGGACATGAGCGAGGTCTAGCGCATCGAGTACGGCCGCAAGATCGTCCATAGTGAGCATCGAACACTCGTCGATGACGACCGTCTTTTCCTTGCGGTACTTCTCCTTGCCAAGAAACCGCGGACGCTGGCGGACTCGATCGTATCGTCCGAGCTCGTTCAAAAACTGAGCGACAGTCATCGCCTCGGCGTTGGCGGCCTTTCCCAGCCGAACTCGCGCCTTTCCGGTCGGGGCAAGCAGGAGTATCCCGTCTCGTGCGAGCGTCTCGTTGAGCAAAAGCGCCCCCATGACCGACGTCTTGCCGGTGCCGGCCCGCCCCACGAGCGCCGTAAGGCGGCGAGAAGTCACGCGGGCGAGTGCAGTGGCTTGTTCGTCAATCGCTAGGACGTGCCGCGCATTCTTGGGGTCGAACGCGCCGCCCGCCCCCTTGATCGCATCAACCAGGAGCTTCTTCCAATCTGCGGCCACGGCGGAGGCTGCCTTGCCCGCCCGTTTTGAGAGCACGCTCCTCAGCTTATCTTCGCGAGCTTTCAGCTCTGTGAGCTGTAGCGCGGAAATGCCAGCCAGCTGACCCTGCGGCGCGGGCAGGTCGATAAGCTCGACGACACCTGTAAGCGCAGTCGCATTGGCAGCGGGCCAGTCAATACCGATCGGGCAGGGATGGGCCAGCTCGAGCACGGCAACCTTCTCTACCGTTTCCGTAATACTCAGCAGTGCGTCACCATTCTCAGAGGCGCGCCGCAATACCGCAACGAGTGCGGCCCTTAAGCGTCGCGTGTCGGCCGCGGACTCGACTCGCGACGGTTCCGCTACGGGATGCTTAGCCGCGATCGTTGCATCTGGGAGAAGTCCACGGTCGATCGTTCCAACCGAGACTGGAGACTCTTTCGCGTCACCCAGGTCGACCTCGCATATCCGGTAAGGATTCGCGATGACTTCAGCATCAGTCGTTGTTGCCGTACTCGCTGCTGCCCGCTTTGCAGGATCGAACCAACGGCTCGCTTGCGCCGGCGTGAGAGCGAAGCGCGAGAGTAGCTTTAAGAGGATCCGCCGCTCCTCCGCTAGGTTGAGCCACGTGTCACGGACGGCTTTGAGATCGGCGTCGTAGGCAGGCTGCGGCGGCTTCACCTTGCCGCGAAGCAACGCGTCGACGTGGGGCCAAGGATCTCCATCGGTCGCAACCGCTCCAGACGCCAACAACTCGAGCGTCAGCGCCGTCCCTAAACGCATACCCAGCGCTTCAAGGGCTGAGCCGAGGCCAGGGAAAGCCCCTCGGTCTTGCCAGGCGAGCCCGATCTGGGTGTTGAGCCATTCCTCGCGACGCTCCCACGGTCCTTTGGCAATTCCATGGGCTCGAATCTTTCGAACCGCTTCGAGGCACCGGATTAGTGTCGAGAGCGCGATGTCCGCGGGTGCAAGCTCCGCCGCGTAGGAGAACACCCGCATGTGGGCTGGGTCGGCGGGAACCGCGATGTCGGCGAGGAGTCCCGCCCTCCGCGCGTCCTCGACCGCGTCCCCGGTCGACTGGAGATAATCGTGATACGGTAGTAGGAAACCATCGAAGCCATCCGGGCGGATCGAATGCCGGACCAGACGATCCCACATCGGATAGGCGTCCTTGCCAGCCGGCGCGTCGTATTGCTTTACCGGGGCGACGGATTGGATGCGACCTACACCGACAACTAGGCGCGAGATGATGTCTCCGAGCGGTTGGCCCTCTTTGCAGTAGAAGAAAACGAGCGAACGCTCTGGCTTTAGGCGGTCGAACACATGATCGACGAGTGCAGTCTGGCGAGCTCGGCCAAAAACCCAAGGGCTAGTGAATGGCGACTGCTCGTCGGGCGGTAATGGCTTCGGCAGTTTCGCGTCGATAGCGGCCTGCTCGCTGCGCAGCATCCAGCCGAACGGGACAGCGAAAGCCGCAAACGGCGGGACTTTCACGGTGGTCGGCTTCAGATGACCGTGCGTCGCTGCCGCCTTCTTGATTGACGCATAAGGGTGCTCGAAGCGGCGGACCCAATCCACCTCGTTCATAAAGGAACCAGATTCAGCTTTGCAGGGCGGCAGCTCTTCCGACGTTAGCTCATTCCATGGCTTGCCTGCCAAGGCGTCCTCGACGTCCTCCTTCTCCTCCCGGATGCGATCAAGCGCGACGCAGAATGCGTTCGATGACGGAGCAAGGCAGACCCGCCCGTTCCAGCGCGAATCATGCCACGCCACCCGCATCGTAAGATGAAACACGCTCGCACCTCGTCATGCGGCAACGCTGCCGGAGAAAACCCCTTCTAACAGCAACACCGGCGATAGCGAGCCCGTCAGCGCCAACCGCCGCGGTTCCGCCGCTTTGACATCGCCGGTTATGGTACTTGTAGACCGGAAGCTCCCAGTCCGCGCTAAGCCAAAGGCTTTCCCGACCGCCGTTCTCCTGTATTTGCACGCCACGCTACTACGCCGCTAAATCCTTGTTGAATCTGCCCTAAATCGGGCTCTTTTAATCGACCCCGCAAGGGGAAGGACTGTCGATCCCCGCTGA
>JAJXVK010000108.1 GCA_021782155.1 Pseudomonadota bacterium | reverse complement strand
GATGATCAGCGTCTGGCCCGCATACCACAGCCGCAGCGGGCGTGGCGCGTCGGCGAGGCGGGTTTGCGCGATCCGGCCGATTTGCGGGGTATAGTCCGCGCGCAGCGCGAGCATGCGCAGGCTCAAGGGATCGACGAAGCGGAACATGCGCCGCGCGTTGATCCCGGCCATGCGGCTCGCCATCGAGCGTTCGAACTCGGCCATCGGCGGGAGCACGCGGTCGTAGCCGTTTGCATGCATGACATCCTGGATCGCGCGCATCACGCGCGTCGCGGCGGCGGCTTCGGGCGGAAGCCGGTCCTCCAGCCCCTCGGGCAGCAGGTCGGGGTCGCAGTCGTCGATCATCACGGCGCGCGCCTTAGCGGGATGGGTGCGCGATGTCGAATGGCGGTTTCGGGCCAGGGCGGGAAAATGTTTCACGGCTATGCCCGGCCATCCGCGCCGCGAGCGCACTGCCGGGTGGACGCAACCGCTTCGCCGCACCGACCTGCCCGAAGAGTGCCCGATTTGCCCGATCCGTCCGCACCTGCCAGATTACCAGAATGTATAACACGGCGTCTCCAGCGTCTCCTATATGCGGGAACTCGAACGATCTTCTGACGAAAGGACAGCGCTGCCCGTCATGGTGAACAGGAGGAGCATCGCCGCCTCGCTAGCCGGGATGCTCTGCCTTGCGGGTGCGCTCCTCGTTTCTGCTTGCGCGCATTACACGTCGCAGCCGCTCGCCGAGCGGCCCGCCGCGCTCGCCGCGCCTGCGGACGCGGTGCTTGCCGAGCGGGCCGGGGCGATTCTCCGGCCTTGGCTGCCCGCGCGCAAGGTCGACCTGTCCGCGCCGCTGACCGGCGAGGCGATTGCCGCGCTGGCGGTGGTCAACAACCCCGACCTGGCCGCGCAGCGCGTGGCTGCGGGCGTGGCCGACGCGCAGGTCTTCGCTGCCGGGCTGCTGCCAGACCCGTCCTTCAGCCTCGGCGCGGACAAGATCCTGTCCGGACCCGACACCTTCACCAACATCGCCGGCGCGCTGGGGCTCGATCTCAACGCGCTGCGCACCCGCGCCGTGACGCGCGCGGCGGCGGTGGCGCAGGCGCGGCAGGTGCGGCTCGATCTTGCCTGGGCCGAATGGCAGACGGCAGGGGCGGCGCGGCTGCAGGCGGTGCGGATCGACTGGCTCACCCGGATCGTCGCGCTTGACCGTACGTCTGACGCCGACGCGCAATTGCTGCTGCAGCGCACGTCGGCCGCCGCCGCGCGCGGCGACCTTGCCGCCAGCGCCGCCGAAGCGCAGCGCGTCGCCGCCTACGATGCGAGCGAGCGGCTGCGCCTCGCCGAACAGGAGCTGCTGAGCGCCCGCCATCAGCTCAACGCGCTGCTCGGCCTGCCGCCCGACACCGCGCTGGCGCTGGCGCCTGGCGATAGGCCGCCCGCACCGCTCGACGCCGAGCGCCTGTTCGCGCTCGCGGAGAAGGACCGCCCGGACCTTGCCGCGCTGCGCGCGGGCTATGATGCGCAGGAGGCAGCCGTCCACAAGGCGGTGCTCGACCAGTTCCCCTCGCTCGGCCTCACCATCAACGCCGCGCGCGACGCGACCAACAACAGGACGCTGGGCCCCGCGATCGACTTCACCCTGCCGCTGTGGAACCGCAACCGCGGCGGCATCGCGGTCGAGCGCGCGACGCGCGCGGCGCTCAAGGCCGAATATGACGCGCGGCTGTTCTCGGCGCGCGCCGACATCGCCGAGGGGGTGGCGGCGATGGCGCTGACGCGGCGGCAGCTCGACCGGGCACAGGCGGGTCTTCCCACACTCGACCGCCAGGCTTCGGCGGCGCGCGCGGCGGCGGTGCGGGGGGATACGTCGCTCGCCAGCGCAATCGCGCTCGAACAACAGGCGCGCGACCGGCGCGAACAGGTGGCGCAAGGTGAGCAGGCGCTGCGCGAACAGGAAATTGCGCTGGAACTGCTGGTCGGTGCCCCGCGTGAGGCATGGGGACAGAAATGAGGCATCTCGGGATTGCGATCGTTGCGGCGGGGCTCCTCGCGCTCGCGGCCTGTTCGGGGAGCGACGGAGGCGGCGATGGCGACGGCGACGTGACGGCAACGCCGGTCGCTCTGGTCAGCCTCGCGCCTGCCGCGAAGGGGCGGATCGCGCAGACCGCGACGCTCTACGGTGAGGTCGAGCGCGGCGGCGCCAACCAGTCGGTGCTTTCGGCCCCGGTCGAGGCGACGGTCGAGAGCATCGCGGTATCGCCGGGCGACGCGGTGCGCGCGGGCGAAGTGATCGCGCGGATGCGCCCCAGCCCCGGCACGCGCGCACAGGCACAGGCCGCGGCGGCGCAGGCGCGCACCGCGGCGCAGTCGCTGGCGCGCGCCCAGCGGCTCAAGGCGGACGGGCTCGCCAGCGATGCCGACGTAGAGACCGCGCGCGCCGCTTCGGCTACCGCTACGGCGCAGGCCGCCGCGCTGGCGCGGCAAGTGGCGGAACTGGTATTGCGCGCGCCGCGTTCGGGCTATGTCGTCACGCTCGGCGCCAATCCGGGGAACCTCGTGCCGCCGGGTACCGCGGTCGCCACGATTTCGAGCGGCGGCGCGCCAGTCGGGCGCTTCGGCATCGATCCGGCGACGGCGGCGAAGCTCTCGCCGGGCATGCCGGTCGAGGTGTCGGGCGCGGCGGGCGGCGCGAGCATCGCCGCCACGATCGCCAGCGTCAGCCCGGTCGCCGACCCGCAGACGCGGCTGGCGACGGTGATCGTCAGGCTTCCCGGCGGCCAGGGCATCGCCGCCGGGCAGACGCTCACCGCGCGCGTGCCGGTGGCAGCGAGCGGAGACGCGGTGACGATCCCCTACGCGGCGCTGCTCAACGACGGCGGGCAGCCATTCGTATATGTCGTCGAGCATGGCGTGGCGCATCGCCATGACGTCGCCACCGGCGCGACCGACGGCGCCCGCGTCGCGGTGCTCAAGGGCGTTTCCGCCGGGCAGCAGGTCGTCACCGCCGGGGGCACCGGGGTGGAAGACGGGATGAAGGTGCGCACCCGGTGAGATTCGACCTCTCCCGCCACGCGCGCAGCCTGTGGCTGGCGATGATCCTGCTGACCATCGGCGGGGTGGTCGGAGCGCTGCGCCTGCCGGTCAGCCTGTTTCCCCAGATCGACTATCCGCGCGTGGTCGTGGCGATCGACGCGGGCGAGCGCGACCCCGCGCAGATGGAAGCGCAGATCACCAGGCCGATCGAAATCGCGCTGCGCAAGGTGCCGGGCGTCACCCGGCTGCGCTCGACCACCAGCCGCGGCTCGGCGGAAGTCGCGCTCAACTTCCCGTGGGGCCACGACATGACCTCGGCGGCGCTGGCGACCGAGGGCGCGCTCTCGACGATCCTGCCCGACCTGCCGCCGGGCACGCGCTTCGACGTGCGCCGCTCGGACCCCACGTTGTTCCCGGTGCTGGGCATCGCGCTGACTTCCAAGACGCTCGACCAGGAGGCGCTGCGCCAGATCGCCGAGCTCAAGGTGCGCCCGGCGCTGACCGCAGTGAAGGGCGTGGCCGCGGTCGACGTGCTGGGCGGGTCGCCGCGCGAATTTTCGGTCGAGCTCGATCCGGCGAAACTCGCCGCGCTGGGTATCTCGCCCGGCGACGTCGTCGCCTCGCTGGGCAAGGCCAACGTCGTGCGCGGGGCGGGGCGGATCGAGGACCGCCACCGGCTCTACCTGCTGCTGGTCGAGAACCGGCTCGCCGATGCCGCAGACATCGCCGCCACGCCGGTCAAGGCCGGGCAGGGTGGCGGCGCGGGGATCGTCACGCTGGCGGAGATCGCAACGGTGCGGCCCTCGGCCGAGCCCAACTACACGCTTGTCACCAGCAACGGACGCAAGGCCGTGCTGGTCAACGTGCGGCAGGCGCTCGACGGCGACACAGTGCAGGTGGTGCGCGACACGAGCGCGCGGATCAAGGCGCTGGGCCTGCCGCCGAGCGTAACCGTCACCCCGTTCTACGACCAGTCCGAGCTGGTGGTCGGCGCGGCCAACGCGGTGCGCGACGCGATACTGCTCGGCGCGCTGCTGGCAGGGCTGGTGCTGTTCGTGTTCCTGCGCTCGGCGCGGCTGATGGCGATCACCGCCGCGGTGCTTCCTTCGGTGCTCGCGGGCACCTGCCTTGTGCTGTTCGCGCTCGGCATGCATTTCGACATGATGACGCTGGGCGGCATGGCGGCTGCGGTCGGGCTGGTGGTCGATGACGCGGTGGTGATGCTCGAGCATATCATGCGCCGGATGCAGGAAGGCGAGGCGCGCGACACGTCCACGATCCTTGCCGCCGCCGCCGAGATGGGAAAGCCGCTGCTGGGCTCGACCGCCGCGACGATCGTGGTGTTCCTGCCGCTTGCCTTCATCTCGGGAGTCAGCGGCGGGTTCTTCAAGGCGCTGGCGGTGACGATGGTCGCGGCGCTGGTCATCTCGCTGCTCTACGCGCGCTTCCTCATCCCGCTCGTCGCCGCGCACTGGCTGCGCGAAAAGGACGCCGAGGCTGCGGAGAACGCAGCCGGCTTCGTCGGGCACCTGGTGAGCCGCTACCACGCCGTCGCGACGCGGCTGATGGAGCGACCCGGACGCTTTGCGCTGGGCGTGGTGCTGGTGCTGGCGCTGGTCGGCGGGGTCGCATGGCGCGCGGTGCCCTCGGGCTTCATGCCGCAGATGGACGAAGGCGGTTTCATCCTCGATTACAAGGCGCAGCCCGGAGCGGCGCTCTCCGATACCGACCGGCTGCTGCGGCAGATCGAGCAGATCGTCCAGGCGACGCCCGAAGTCGCCAGCTATTCGCGGCGCACCGGCCTGCAGCTCGGCGGCGGGCTGACCGAGGCCGACGAGGGCGACTATTTCATTCGCCTCAAGGGCGGATCGCGGCGGCCGATCGAAGACGTCATGGCCGAGATACGTCACAAGATCGAAGCGCGCGTGCCGGGCGTCCAGATCGAAACCGCGCAGCTTATGGAAGACCTGATCGGCGACCTCACCGCGGTGCCGCAGCCGATCGAGATCAAGCTGTTCGGCGACGATCCCGCCGAGCTCGAAAAGGCCGCGCGCAAGGTCGGGCAGGCGATCGGCAAGATCAATGGCGTGGTCGAGGTGGTCGACGGACTGCGCGTCGCGGGCGACGCCATCGCGGTCCATGTGCGCCCCGGCGCGGCGATGCAGCAGGGGCTTGACCCGGACGCGGTGGCGAGTCAGCTCGAGGCGCTGGTCGGCGGCACGCAGGCGACCGACGTGCGTTTGGGCGAGCAGCAGATCGCGGTGCGCGTGCGCGGCCCGGCGGACCTGCGCGAGCGCGTCGCGCAGGTCGCCGAGCTGCCGCTGACCGCGCCCGACGGGCATGTCGTGCGCGTCAGCCAGGTCGCCGACATTTCGATCGCGGCAGGGCAGAAACAGCTGACCCGCGAGGATCTCGCCCCGTTCATCGACGTGACCGCGCGGCTCGAAGGCCGCGACCTCGGCTCGGCCATGCAGGACGTGCGCAGGGCCGTGGCGGGGCTCGGCCTGCCGCGAACGATCCGGGTCGATTACGGAGGGCTATATGCCCAGCAGCGCCAGAGCTTCGCGGACATGACGATGGTCTTCGGCGCGGCATTGCTGCTCGCCTCGCTGCTGCTGACGATCCTGTTCGAGCGGGCGGCGTGGACGCTGGCCGCGATCGTTACCGTCATGGGCTGCGTCGGCGCGGTGTTCGCCGGGCTGTGGTTGACGGGAACCGAACTCGACGTGTCGGCGCTGATGGGGCTGACCATGGTGATCGGCATGGTGACCGAGTTGATCGTGTTCTTCCTGTCCGAGATCGACACGTTGCAGCCGGTCGATACCGCCGCGCTGGTCGAGGCGGGCACCAAGCGCCTGCGCCCGATCCTTATGTCGGCGCTGATCGCGATTCTCACGCTGAGTCCGCTGGCGCTGGGCATCAGCCGCGGCGCCGGGCTGCAGCGCCCGCTGGCGACCGCGATCATCTTCGGGCTGATCGCGGCGGTGCCGCTGGTGCTGCTGCTGCTCCCCGGGCTGGTGCTGACCTTGAGCGGCGCGCGGCCCGGCGAACCGGAGCCGGAATCCGAACCCCCAGTGGCCTAGCGCGCCCTACTTCGTGCCCACCGTGTCGGCCAGCATCGCGTCGGTGCGCGCGCCCGACCAGTCGTGCGCGCCGACCATGCGCCACACTTCCTTGCCGCTCGCGTCGTAGAGCACGGTCGTCGGCAAGAGGCCGGTGTTGTACTTGAAGCTCAGCTTGTTTTCGGGATCGAGCCACGGCTGCAGGTGCTTGAAGTGGTGGTTCGCGAAGAAGGGGGCGACCTTGGCCGCGCCCTCCATGTCCTGGTTGACCGTTACCACGCGCAGCTTGCCGGGATACTTGTCCTCGAGCGAATCGAGCATCGGCATTTCCAGGACGCAGGGCCCGCACCACGTCGCCCACAGGTTGACCAGCACCGGCGTGCCCTTGAGGTCGGCCAGCCTGAGCGTCTTGCCCGAAGAATCGCTGAAGGTCATGTCGGGCATGGGCTCGCCGCGCTTGGCGATGTCGAGCGTGCCGGTCATCTGTCCGGCACCGCCGTCCGCGGAAGATTGCGCGCTGTCGCTCTGCGGTTGCGCCGGGGGCGGGCTTTGCCTATCGCACCCGGCCAGCGCGAGGAGCGCGGCTGCAGGGACCAGGACGTTGGCGGATCGCGAGGATAAACGGGGCAATTCGGGCTCCAACCAGATGTGGGGTGGCCGTTTCGCCGCGGGACCCTCGGCGATCATGCGCGAGATAAACGCCTCGATTCCCTTCGACAAGGCATTGTGGCGGCAGGATATCGCCGCAAGCAAGGCCCATGTCGCGATGCTCGGCGCGCAGGGGATCGTTTCCGCCGAGGACGCGCAGACGATTGCCGACGGTCTCGACAAGGTCGCCGCCGAGTACGAGGCGAACGGGGTTCCCGAGAACTGGGATCTCGAGGACATCCACATGACCACCGAGAGCCGGCTGGCCGAGCTGATCGGCCCGGCGGCCGGGCGCCTGCACACCGCGCGCAGCCGCAACGACCAGGTGGCGACCGATTTCCGCCTGTGGGTGCGCGAGGCCTGCGAACAGGCCGACGCGGGGCTTCAGGCGCTGCAGGTCGCGCTGGTAACGCGTGCGGGCGAGCACGCGGGCTCGATCATGCCCGGCTTCACCCACCTCCAGACCGCGCAGCCGGTGACGCTGGGCCACCACCTGATGGCCTATTACGAGATGATCCGCCGTGACCGCTCGCGCTTCGCCGACGCGCGCGCGCGGATGAACGAGTGCCCGCTCGGCTCCGCCGCGCTCGCCGGCACGGGCTTCCCGATCGACCGCGACGCGACCGCTTCCGCGCTCGGTTTCGACAAGCCGACCGGCAACAGCCTCGACGCGGTGTCGGACCGCGACTTCGCGCTCGACTACCTGATGGCGGCGAGCCAGTGCGCGCTGCACCTCTCGCGCCTTGCCGAGGAATTCATCATCTGGGCGAGCCAGCCCTTCGGCTTCGTGACGCTGCCCGACAGCCTTTCGACCGGCAGCTCGATCATGCCGCAGAAGAAGAACCCCGACGCCGCCGAGCTGGTGCGCGGGCACGCCGGGCGGATCGCGGGATGCCTGACCAGCCTGATGATCACCATGAAGGGCCTGCCGCTCGCCTATTCGAAGGACATGCAGGACGACAAGCCACCGGTGTTCGAGGCGGCCGGGCTGCTCGCGCTGTCGATCGCGGCGATGACCGGGATGGTCGCCGAGGCCAGGTTCCGCGTCGAGCGGATGCGCGCCGCCGCCGAACTGGGCTATGCCACCGCCACCGACCTTGCCGACTGGCTGGTGCGCGAAGCAGGCGTGCCCTTCCGCGAAGCGCACCACATCACCGGCGCGGCAGTGAAATCCGCGGAAAGCGCGGGGATCGCGCTCGACCAGCTGGCTCTCGACGACCTGCGGGCGATCGACCCGCGCATCGACAAGCGGGTCTATGCCGCGCTTTCGGTCGAGGCTTCGGTCGCCGCGCGCGCCAGCCATGGCGGAACCGCGCCCAAAGAGGTAAGGAAGCGCGTGGCCGAGGCGCGCGGGGCGCTCGGGCTGGAAGGAGACGCCGGGTGAGGCGCATTGCGACCGCGACCGGACTGTTGCTCGCCGTGCTGGCGCTGGCCGGCTGCGGCAACCGGCGCGAGCTGAAACCGCTCGCCGGCGCGGAACTGCCGGCGCCGGGCTATGGGCAGGGCTACCGGCCGAGCGCCGACGACCTGCTCGCCGTGCCGGTGCAGGCCGCGCCCGCGCGCAACGTCGAATTGCGGCAGCGTTCGGAGGATCGCGAGGACGATCCCTACGACCTGCCCCCGGAAAACTGATCGGGCTTCATCCATGGACCAATTCCAGCTTCGTGACGGCGTCCTCCACGCCGAGGGCGTTCCCTTGCCGGACATTGCCGACGCGGTCGGCACGCCCGTCTACCTCTATTCGCGCGCCGCGCTGACGGCGCAGGCGCGCGCCTTCCGAGAGGGGCTGGCCGGCCTCGACAACCCGCACCTCGCCTTCGCGGTGAAGGCCAACCCAAACCTTGCCGTGCTGCGCGTGCTCCAGCGCGAGGGCTTTGGCGCCGACGTCGTCTCGGGTGGCGAGATGACCCGCGCGCTGGCGGCGGGGATGGCAGCCGAGGACATCGTGTTCTCGGGGGTCGGCAAGACCCATGCCGAACTGCTCCAGGGGATCGAGGCGGGGATCGGCCAGTTCAATATCGAGTCCGAGGAAGAGGGCTACGAGCTCGCCCTGCTGGCCGAACGCCACGGCAAGCGCGCCGCGTGCGCGCTGCGCGTGAACCCGGATGTCGATGCGCGCACACACGAGAAGATCTCGACCGGCAAGCGCGAGAACAAGTTCGGTGTGCCGATCGACCGTGCCGCGTCGATCTATGCTGCGCTCTCGGCGCAGCCTGGTCTCGACATGCGCGGCGTCGCCGTCCACATCGGCAGCCAGCTGGCCGAGCTCGAGCCGCTCGAAGGCGCCTTCGCCAAGCTCGGCGCGCTGATCGCCGAGCTGCGCGGGGCGGGGCTATCGGTCAGCCATGCCGACCTCGGCGGCGGGCTGGGCGTGCCCTACAAGGCGGGCGAGGTGTTCCCCAGCGCCGCCGAATACGGCGCGATGGTGGTGCGCGCGACGAAGGGCTGGGACGTGCGGTTGATGTTTGAGCCGGGGCGTTACATCTGCGGCAACGCGGGCGTGCTGCTGACGCGCGTGATCCGCTCCAAGCGCAGCGGCAACGGCCCGCCTTTCGTGATCGTCGATGCCGCGATGAACGACCTCGCTCGGCCCGCGATGTACGGTGCGTGGCACGATTTCGATGCGGTTGAGCCCACCGGCGAGCACATGACCGCGCATATCGTCGGGCCGATCTGCGAGACCGGCGACACCTTTGCGATGGACCGCGAGACCGACGCGCTCTCCGCGGGCGACCTTGCGGTGTTCCGCACCGCGGGGGCCTATGGCGCGACGATGGCCTCGAGCTACAACAGCCGCGGCTTCGTGCCCGAAGTGCTGGTCGACGGCGATCGCTTCGCGGTGGTGGCCGAACGCATCGCCCCGCAGGCAATCCTCGACGCCGAGCACGTGCCCGACTGGCTGGCCTGAGGCTGGGCCGATCTGGCCGGTTGGACTCAGCCCTCGCGTGGCTTGAGCAGGAAGTTCATCCAGGCCGAGGCGACCGGCTTGTCGCGGTCGGCCTGCCATCCGTCGACGCGGACGTTGGCGACGCGGCGACCGGCGCGGATGATGCGGCCCAGCGCGTAGGTGCGCTGCGGCGTACCGCCGCGCAGGTATTCGATCGAGATGTTGACCGGCTTGAAGTGAACGACCCAGCCTTTCTCGTCGAGCGCGGCATGGAGCGCGGCGTGCGCGGCCATTTCCAGCAGGCCGCCCAGCGCGCCTCCGTGGAGGAAACCGGGGCGGCCCTGGACGCGTTTGTCGAAGTCGTAGGCGAGCACGGGAATCCCGTCCTCGAACCGGTCGATTTCCATGCCCATCGTGCGCGCGTAGGGTGGCAGAGTGGCGGCGATGCGCGCCGTGCTCTCTTCCATGCCGCTCACTCCTCGTTGATCAGGATGAAAATGCCCGCGGCATGGGCGATCGGATCGTCGAGGTCGCCTTCGTGGGCGATCCCGCGCACGAAGGCCATGGACTTCT
>JAJXVK010000107.1 GCA_021782155.1 Pseudomonadota bacterium | reverse complement strand
GGCGGCGCTCGTTCTGTTCGGCATGACGATGGTCATCCAGATTTTCGTCTATCCCGACGCCTGGTGGACCGAGCATTCACTTTGGACGGCCATGCAAATGGTCCTGCTCGTTCGCGGCGCCGGCTTGTTTTCCCTCGACCACGTTCTCACAAGAGGACGCAGCGCGTGAAGGCGGATGAAGCCTCGCTCGCCCGCCTGATGGCCATGGCGCAGGCAGGCGACCGTTCCGCCTACCGGACGCTCCTTGTCGAATGCCAGCGCTGGCTGCGGGGCTACTTTGCGCGACGTGTCGCCCCCGATCATCTCGATGACCTCGTCCAGGAAACACTGGTCGCATTGCACCGGAAGCTGGCGAGCTACGATCCCTCGCGCGCCTTCCTGCCCTGGCTGGCGGCGATAGCGCGGTATCGCTGGGTAGACCAGCTCCGCCGGCTTTATCGCGCCAGCGAGGAAGAACTTGACGAGACAATGGCCGCGGTTTCCGAAGAGCCAGCCGTAGCTGCCAGGATCAGTCTGGAGAGGTTGTTCGAGCACTTGTCCGATGCACAAGTCCAAGCCATCGAACTCGTCAAGATCCAGGGGCTCTCTGTGGCAGAGGCCGCAAACGCCTCGGGGCAAAGCGAATCGCTCATAAAGGTCAATATCCACCGTGGGCTCAGGAAGCTCAGCGCCATGATCGAAAAGGCATGATTACCATGAATCGCGACACCGACGCCCTCATCGGCGAACTGGTCGGAAACCTTCAGCCGGTCCGTCCCATGAAGTTTTCGACTGGCCTTGGCCTGACCCTGGCTGGGCTTGTGGCCATGCTGGCCATTGTTGGAGCAATTCTGGGCTTGAGGCCCGATGTCCTGACGGGCGATCCGAGCCCGATCTTCGTTCTGGCGTCCGGGTTGTTCTTCCTTCTCGGGCTCGCTGCTTCGGTTACAGTCGTGACGATGGGACGGCCGCGTGTCGGCAGCGACCACGATGGCTGGAAGTGGGCGGCGGCCATGACTGCGCTCTTGCCGTTGGCGGCCATCGTTTCGGGCATCGAACGTTCGCAATTTGGTTTGACCGGAGCAGCTGCAGCAAGCGGCATGGACTGCCTTACGATGGGCATAGCCTTCGGGCTTGCGACATTCGGCGTTCTGGTGATGTGGTTGCGAAAGGGGGCCCCCACTTCGCCCGAGCGGGCCGGATTGCTTGCAGGTGTTGCGGCCGGGAGCTTCGGAATTTTCGCGTTTTCCTTCCACTGCCCTCTGAACGACATAGTGCACATCGGGATCTGGCACGGGGGCGCCGTGGTCATCAGCGCACTGATCGGAAGGATTGCTGTGCCGCGAATTGTCAGGTGGTAGCGTCTTTGCCGCCATTGATATGCCGACACATGTAAGGATCGCGTGCGGCACCCGACCAAAGCTCATTGCGGGGCGGCAGGTCGCGAGGTGCCATGGCCGGGCGCGTGATGGTGGTGGGAGGCGGTCGTGCCCATGTTGCTGTTCTCTACGGCTTGCTTCCGGCTGGGCCCCTGGCAAACATGTCGGCAGCGCGCAGGAGCAACGCTCCGGGTTTCCGCCCATGCCTTCACAGGAATAGGTCGATGGTCGGCCCGCCTGATCGCGATCGGCGACGCGGTCACCCTATGGGCTTGATCGCAGCCATGTTCGAGCGAACGATCGTCCTGAACGCTTTCAAGGTCTCCTTGTTCGTCGGAACCTGTCTGAATGCGATCAATCTCGGTCCAGCGCTATGGCGCGGCGAACCAATCGCGTGGGGCAAGTTCGCGCTCAACTATGTCGTGCCCTTCCTGGTATCCAGCTATAGCGCTGCGAAGGTCGAACGACCCGGGGGAGCGTAAAATGGAAGAGCCTGTCACGACAATCGGAGCAGGAACCGCCTGGGATCCCGCCTTTATTGAGACGGTCCGCGGCGATATGCTGCGCTTCGCGCGGCTTCAGTTGAGCTCAAGGCCGATAGATGCTGGGCGCAACCTCCGGCTCGATCATCACGGATACTCTAGAAAATTTTCGCGATCTTCCCGTGATTTTTCCGCATGATTTCTGATATTATTTCATAACTTATAGCAGACTCATAATTTTCTATTGAAACGAATAACTTTCCGTTTCGTATCTTTTGCTCATAGTAATTTGCCAGTACGCTGTCCACGTCGTTATCGGTAAGCATTCTTGCAATTGCTCCGCCGGTCGCGCCGATGATGCTGCTTACGGCGGCTACGGATGAGAGTGCGGACGCAGCGATCGCGCCGGCCGCCGCCACTGGTCCTATGCCCGGTAGCATGAGCAGTGCGACGCCGGCCAATGCGCCGGCAACGCCGCCACCGGCGGTGGCACCGGCGACGCTCATCTTGCTGTGGCCTTCGGGCCACTCTACGTCAGTGTCGATGAATTGACTGGTGCGCCAAAGCAGCGAAATCGCGTCCTTCGAGACTCCGGCCTTGATCAGTTCGTCAATTGCCCTGCCCGCATGATCGCGACCATCGAAGATGCAGGTGACGATGTGCCGGGAATTTTCGTTTTTCCGTATCCTGGCGATCTCGAAGGCTGCCGCAAAGGCTTCGCGCTCCTTCGAAGATGCGAAAATCACCCGCAACCCCGAAGATCTGTGCAAGCGTACAACACTTGGCGAAGCCATATCCTGAAACAGCGTTCGCATCAGCACATCGATGGACGATTTTCTCAGCCTTTGGTCTGTACCCCTGTTTATCCACTCAACCTTGCATGGCCTTGGATGATTCGCTTCCAATTGATTGAGGATAGGCAACTCTTCTACCTTGATGACATAAGCCATGGCGGGATCGGAATTCAGTTGCATAGCAATGCCAGGATACAGGCATCAGGATTCAAATTGAAGCATGGTTCGGCACCGCCACGCGATATCGCCTGGTCCTTGGACTGATGCGGTGGATGCCCCATTCGATGGCACCCCAATGGCGCCGGCCAGGCATCATGCGATGCCGGTCAAGGGGGGCATCCACCCCATCAGTTGACTTGCACCTGTGACCCAGGTTGGGTGAAGTGCAGAACGGGCCATTCGATCGGACGCTTGATGCACGGCCATATTCGAGCGCGAGGAGCGGTATGAACGAACCGGAGGAAGCGGCAAAGCAAGAGGTGTCCAACCAGGTCTCGCCTGCTGCTTCCAGGTTGACGCGCTGGGAAGATCGCCTGCGGCGCTGGGGCAACCAGCCGCTATCGGCTGAGGGTGACCCGTCACAGGGCGCGGGGTTCGTATTCACGACGAGGGCCCGGCTCGCTTTGCTGGCGGCCTTTGCGCTCCTGGTGATGATGCGCCTGCCGCTGGCGTGGGTTCACGGACGTTTCCTGGATGAAGAGGCTTCGATCTTTCTCGCCTATGCCTGGCACAGGCCCGCAGGGGAGGCGTTGTGGCACTCGTTCGGCGGCTATCTGAACCTCGGGGCCACGGCCTCGACCCTGTTGCTTGAAAGATTGGTCCGCTGGGGCATCTGGCCGCTCGAGCTTGCGCCTTACCTAACGATGACGATCGCGCTGCTGTTCCAACTGGTGCCGGCGGCCCTGATCCTGTTCGGCCGGGCGCGCTTTCTGGCAAACCGCCTGGCGGTGATCGCTGCCTTGTTGATCCTGGCAACGAGTCCGATGACCGAGGAAGTGTTCTTCAACGTCCTGCACATACAGTTCCACCTCGCTCTGGCCGCGGCACTGGTGCTGGCGCTGGAGCCACCCACGTCTACCGCAGGGCGGCTTGGATGCTGGGCGATCCTGTTCTTCGCTCCGCTGTGCGGTCCTGCGGCCATCGTACTTCTTCCCTTCTTTGCCCTGCGGTGTTGGCTCGAGCAGGACAGGGCGCGGCTGGTGCAGACTGCTGTGCTTATCGCCGGGGCTTCGGTCCAGTTGCTTGTGTTTTTCACGCCAAGCCCGGTACGTGGTGGTTTTGTTGATCCTGCCACGCTTTCTGCAATCCTGTTCGAGCGACTTGTCGCAATGCCGGTTTTCGGCGCCGGGCTGGCCAACTTCCTAGGGACCATGACGTATAGCAATTATGGCAAAGGCGGTTTCATCTGGTTGATTGATGTCGTCGCAGCGATTGCGTGTTTGGGCGCGTTGGTTATCGCGGCTCTTCGTAAACGCAGCGACGCAGCAAGTTGGCTCATTGTGCCTGGACTGGCTATCGCGGTAGTCTCCTTTGGTGGTGGAATGCTCGTTAGCCGCAATGCGGACTGGTTCAGCGTAGGCGCCGGCGAACGCTATAACTTTCTCCCTGTTGTCCTGTTGGGCCTGGGATTGATTGCCCTGACGGTGCGCGAGGGGCGCAAGTGGCGTGTCTGGTACAATTTGTGCCTGCTCTCCCTTCTTTCCGGAGCAATCACCTTTGCGTTTCCGGTGAAAGAGGTCGCTCGCGGCCCTGCATGGTCTGATGAGGTCGCCAAATGGCACCGAAATCACAGCCATGTACTGGTTGTCTGGCCATCTGTCTGGGCAGCGGACCTGTCAGACAATAATCTCCCTTGCCACCAGCCCAAGATCGGTCCCGTTGGATGGACCGATCCCAGCTATTGCGAGAGCTTCTGGCTGATGCGTGTCGGGGGTGCCGATATCTGGGCGAGGCAACATGCACGGCGGACGGATTGAGGCGAAGCAAGTCCGGCGCGCCCGGTGGAGGTTTCTTGCCGCCCTACGCCACGGTAGCGAGCGCCAGGGCCTTGCGCACCCGCACTGCGGCATAGGTCACCGCAAGAATCCCAAAGCCAAGCGCCAGCCACTGCAGTCCGGTCCCCCCACTCCCCGCCATCGCCAACCCCTGCTTGCCGAGCGAACCCAGCATGACGTATCCGGTCAGAGCGGGCAGTGAAGCGAGCGTGCCGAGAAGAAAATCGCGTTGCGCAATCCGGGTCAGGCCAAGGCCGTAGCTGGTCAATGCGAAGGGCATTACCGGCGATATGCGCAACAAGAGCACCAGTCGCCAGCCTTCGGCGCTCATCGCGTCGTCGAGCCGTGCCGCCGCCGCATGGCGGTGTACGTGCCGGGAGATCACGTCGCGCAGCGCCGACCGGCTCAACAGGAAGGCGATCCAGCCGCCCAGGACCGTGCTCGTGGCCGAGATCGCCAAACCCCAGCCAAACCCCAGCGAGGCACCTGCCATCACCGCAATGAAGGACGCCGGGAGGATGCCTGTCGCCGCCACGATGGTCTGGACCAGGGCGAATGTCAGCCAGTTGCTTTCCAGGGTCGACTGCATCGAAAGCAGCCAAGCATAGCGCTGATGGAAAAGCTGGAGCAATTCGCGACGATAGATCAGCGTAGCAGCGGCAATGGCCGCACTTGCGGTAAAGGCGAGCACATGACTCTTCGCCAGGCGCAGATTCCGGGCGTCAAGATGCCGCATTTGCTCTGTCGGCGGCATCGTCCACACAGAGCCGGGCGGCAAGGTCGTGGAAGATCCTGGGCCTGCCGAAACCCCAGCGCGCCAGGCGATAGGTCAGCGCGGTATGCAAAACGCCGAAACCATAAGTGCAGCTTCGGCGGAAATTGATGCTTGATGCTTCACTGAAATACCGTGTCGGACAGGAAATCTCGCCGACCACGAATCCGAACCAGGCTGCTTGCGCGAGCATCTGGTTGTCGAACACGAAATCGTCCGAACAGGCCTCCAGCGGGAGCGTCTCGAGTACTTTGCGGCTCCATGCCCGATAGCCGGTATGATATTCGGAGAGCTTTTGACCGAGCAACAGGTTTTCGGCGAAGGTGAGAATCCGGTTGGCGAGGTACTTGTAGACCGGCATCCCTCCAGCCAGTGCGCCCTTGCCCAGGATGCGCGAACCCAACACCACATCGTAATGTCCGGATGCGATCATCCCTGCCATCGCCGGCAAGAGCTTGGGCGAATACTGGTAGTCCGTGTGCAGCATCACCACGATGTCCGCTCCGCGCTCAAGCGCGGTCCTGTAACAGGTCTTCTGGTTCCCGCCGTAACCCCGGTTCACGGCATGAACGATCGTGTGAATGCCAAGCGACCGAGCGATCTCGCGAGTGTCATCATGACTTGAATCGTCCGTCAGGATCACGTCGTCGACGATATCGAGCGGGATCTCCTTGAAGGTGCGCAGAAGCGTCAGGCCCGCGTTGTAGGCCGGCAGCACCACTGCGATACGCTTTCCGCCGATCATTGCTGATCCCTTCAAGAATCGCCAACAGTTTAAGCGCGATTAAGGCTAATGGCCGACCGCAGAGAGTCAATTGCCACCGATCCGAATGTGCCAAAAGGGTGCGGCGGGACTAGCTTTAGTTTACGGCAATTGTGCCACGCACGCATCCGCGGTCCAGGAATTGGACCCAGATTTCGTCAGCCGCGGCCCGGGTCTCTCCATCAGCCACCTTTCCCGAAGCCCGCATGGAATATGCCGACCCTCTTGGGGCAATCCGCATCGCCACAACACGTCGCGTGCGACCAATTGCAATCGCCGAAGGCAGCGCCGCGCAGCAAGAGCGCGAACAGCAGGCAGGCGAGGAATTGCGCGCCGGCTCCTCTCGGCCAGCGGTTGATCAAGGCCTGAGGGCCGGGAACGAAGTGCCGCAAGGGTTTCAGTCCGGGGATTAACCGCACGACCACTCCCTTCGCCGATCGGTTGGCCACCAGCTAACAGCTTTCAGTTGCTCCAACCAACTGTCGTGTGGACAACTGCACGATATGACATGGTCGACTTCTCGCCTGCCACACCCCATCCGGCGAGGGATCGGCGGTCTTTCGAACCCCGATGGCTGCAAGGAAAAGCGAATGTCTACTTCCGGTCTCATGCGCTTTCTGCAGCTGCGGTGGATCGGGCAGCACAGGCTCAGGGCCTATTCGGTCATCCTCTTTCTGGGGTCGCTGGTGAGCATCCCATGGGCATGGCACGAGGCGATGGGGCCGATCGGCAGCGATTTCCTTGCCTTCTGGTCCGCCGGGAGACTGGTCGTCGAGGGCGCGGCGGCCAGCGCCTACGACACGCAGGCAGCCTTTGCCGTGCAGGCCGCGCTCGGCCGCAACCATGTCTTTGCCTTCGTCAACCCGCCGCCGTTCCTGTTCCTTGCGGCGCCCCTGGGTCTGCTGTCATACAAGTGGGCCTGGCTCGCGTGGGTTGTGGCTACGTTCGGCTTCTGGTTTGCAATGGCTCGGGAGTGGGACCGGACATTCGCCTGGCCGATTGCCGCCTATCCGGGAGCGCTCGTTGCGGCATGGCATGCGCAGACCGGCCTTCTGACCGGTGGTTTCATGGCCGGCGCGGCAAGTCTGCTGCGCAAGCGACCGTTCACGGCCGGACTTTGCGTGGGGGCGCTGGTGATCAAGCCGCACCTCGCGGTGCTCTTCCCGATCGCGTTCGCGGCGGGGCGCCAGTGGCGGGCATTCGCAGGTGCCGCGGTGTCGGCGGTCGGGCTGGTGCTCCTGGCATGGATCGCCTTCGGGACGGATACCATGCTGGCCTACCCGCAAAGCTGGGCGATCAGCCGCGAACTGATGGACAAGGCGAGCACGGTATTCCTGCTGCGCCAGACGACCGTCTATGCTGCCGTGCGGGTCGCCACTTCGGCTGACGTGGCAACGGCGGCGCAGGGGTTTGCGACGGTATTGGCCGCGGTCGTGACCTGGAGGGCCTGGTCGCGGCCCGGTCCGGCAGAGGGAAAGCTGGCTCTGTTGTTCGCGGCGGCGCCACTCGCCACCCCTTACCTCTTCAGCTACGACTTGCCCTTTCTCGTCATCCCGACCATCTGGCTGGCCCGGCAGGCCCGCACCTTGCGCGATCGGCCATGGGAGCGGCCACTGGTGCTGTTCTTCTACGTCTCGCCCATGTTCGCACGCGCTCTGGCCCTGCCGCTCGGCGCCAACATCATGCCGTGGCTTCAGGTGTGGATGCTGTGGGTGGTGTGGCGGAGGCTGGAAGCCAGTGCCGCCCAGCCCGATACAGCTGGATGAGCGCCGCGGCGATGATCAATGGCGTGATCCGTCCAATGGGATTGAGCGCGGGCGGACTGTAGAATGGGATGACCCAGACCAGCAACGGGACGGTCCAGCCGTGGAGGCTGCGCGGCATCAGCCTGGGGTCGCCGAGATAGGCGACCATCAGTGCGCTAAGCGCGAGCACGGCGTCGTATCCTGCAAAGTACGGCGCGGCGAGCAGCATCAGCAGGATCAGGGCTCCCGTGCGCCGCGGGTAATTCATGTCGCGGCGGGTGATCACCCATGCGGCGACGAGCGAGCCCAGGCTGACGAGGTTCTGCAATGCGGTCGCGATCCCGGTGGGGACTCCCGAAAGCGCGAGGCAGGCGAACACGCTGTTTCCCCACAGGCGGGCGGCGGCGTTCCAGGAACCCTCGCCAGACAAGCCCTGCGCAATGACCTTCAGCCAATCGATCCAGGGCGTAATGCCCAGAACGATGATGCTCGCGGCCACCAGCAAGACGCCTGCCAACACAGCCCGGCCCAGAACGCCCCATTGCCGCGATGCAATCAGGTAGACGACCAGTACGGGGCCAAACTGCGGCTTGAACGTGATCAGCGCCAAGGCGGCCCCGGCGAGCCACTCGCTCCTCGGCCCGGTGCCCAGCACCAGAAGCGCCAAAGTCGCGACCAGCGGGGCTGTCTGCCCGCACAGGGCATTCAGGGCGAGCGCGGGCGAGACGAGCCCGATTGCGATGGCGCAGCGCAATTCGCGTTTTCCGAGATTGCATCTCCCGGCTTTGCGCAAAACCGTTGTCCAGCCGGCGTATTGCAGCAACTGGCCTGCCGAATAGGACGCAATGAAGCCGAGCAGACCGAACGGCGCCACCGCGAGCAGGAACCACGGCGGATTGACCCAGGGCCGATACTCGACCGGATCGAACAGGTAGGGCGCAAAGGTCGCGTTGAGATAGGCGGTGAAGCGCCCTCCATCGTAGAGGATTGCAAGGTTTCCGCCATGCAGCAGCCGCGCGGCGCCGTGAAACACCATCCAGTCGGTTCCGACGCCCTGATAGTTGGGCCCGATCGCGCCCGGAGCGAACATTGAACTGATGAACAGCGCCCATTCATAGGCCGCAACCACAAGCCCCGCGATCAGGATGGGACGAGGAATGCCGGGAGATGGACTTTGCATTGGCCTCGTCATGCCCGTCGCATATCAGGCCATCCAGCGTCCAGTTGCAGGCGGATAGCCGAACTCAGGCAGCCATCGTGCTGCAACGGCGCCTGTAAGTCACGTTAACACGTTCGGACATCAAAAGGTAAGGCAGCCAGATCGCCGCGCTGATCAGAACCTTGTGAATGTTGCCGTCGAGCACGGTGAGCAGTGCGCCCGCGACCTGCGGCGGAAGGTTGGGAGCATGGGCGACCTCGTTGGCAATGGCAAACTGCATGCACAGATCCATGACCCACGCATAGACCATCATCCGCGGGAACAGGGGAATCGAGCGCAAGGCCATCACGAAGCAGACCATGTAGAAGAAGTTCATCACGATCACGTCAGCCGACATCACTATCAGGATCGTGTGGGCCCATGCCGGCGCGTCAAGCCCGATCGCGGGCACCGCGGCGAGATATTCCGCCGTGCGCACCGGAACGTTGAGCAGGATGCCAACGAGCAGCGAGGCCATGAATCCGGCTGGCCCGAACATCGGGTTCCGCCGGGCCTCGATGACGTCCAGCGTGCGCCAGCGGCCAATCCTTGCGAGCCGGAAGAAGGGTTGCGCGGAGATGAGGCCACGGGGAAAGCTGCCAGCCGTGACGCGATATCCCGCAACGGGCGCCAGAGCGATCAAAAGGTAGGGAAGGGCCATCAGGCACTGTCCTCCAAGGCTCGCGGGCCTGATAGGTGCCGTCGCCACCTTCGCAACGGCGGCGACGCCCATGACGGCGATCCACACCGTGATCAGCAGTTCCATCTCGACGTCGAGATAGGCGACAATGCGGGTAGTCTTTCGGCGAGTGGCCTCGCGAAAGGCTGCAAACCGCCGCGTTGCGAACAATTGCGCAGACCCGGCGTGCGAAACAGATGTGGCGATCGTCATGCGCGCATCTTGAGCGATCGTGGTTAACATGGCGCTAACCGCCGCGCCCGCAATCGCGCGCGCCGCGAGTCGGTTGCCTGGCAACGGATTCGGGGCCGCCACGGTTCTGAATCTTATGGTAAATTTGGCCGGAGGTTAACAAACCCTTCCGCCAAGCTATTGAAAAATAGAGATAGGATCAATTTGATCGCTAACATGTTGACCTAACATGATGTTAACCTGATCCTACACAGGTCCTCGGGTGGACCAGCGCATGACGGTCCGGCGCGTTGCCGGAAACGAAATAAGAATCGTCA
>JAJXVK010000106.1 GCA_021782155.1 Pseudomonadota bacterium | reverse complement strand
GGCTGCTTGACCGCGTGAGCGCGGGCGGGATCGATGAAGTGGTGCTGGCGATGAACGCCACGCTCGAAGGCCAGACCACCGCGCACTACATCGCCGAACGGCTCGAAGCGATGCCGGTGCGCGTGACGCAATTGGCGCACGGGTTGCCGGTGGGCGGCGAGCTCGACTACCTTGATGAAGGAACGCTCGCGCAGGCGCTGCGGGCAAGAAGGCCGGTGGGTTGAGCCCACCCCCAACCCCTCCCGCAAGCGGGAGGGGAGCGAGGCTTGCCAAGCCGCAGGCTTGGTTAGTCGCAGCGAGGTGGGCAACGAACGATCACCCTGATCGCAAATCCCCCTCCCCGCCATTCTTGCGAAAGCGCGCACCCGCGATTATCTGCGACCCATGGCTACCCGCGAGATCATCGAAGCACCCGACGCGCGACTCAAGGTCGTGTCCGATCCCGTCACCAGGTTCGACGACGAGCTGAAGGCGCTCGTCGCCGACATGTTCGAGACGATGTACGATGCCCCCGGCATCGGCCTCGCCGCGATCCAGGTTGGCGTACCGCTGCGCGTGCTGGTGATCGACCTTCAGCCCGACGACGAGGATGCCGAGCCCGAACTGTGCCACTCGCACGGCGGGCACGAACACTATCACCAGCCGACCAGGCGCGAGCCGCGGGTATTCATCAATCCCGAGATCCTCGATCCGTCGGAAGAACACGCGATCTACAACGAGGGCTGCCTCTCGGTCCCCGAAATCTATGCCGAGGTCGAACGCCCCGCGCGCATCCGCGCCCGCTGGCAGGACGCGGACGGCAAGCTCCACGAAGAGGAGATGGACGGGCTGATGGCGACCTGCCTGCAGCACGAGATCGACCACCTCGAGGGCATCCTGTTCATCGACCACCTCAGCCGCCTCAAGCGCAACATGGCGCTCAAGAAGCTGGAGAAGCTGCGCAAGGCGGCGTGAGCCGGGTGTCCGGGGGATAATCCGGCAGGCCTCTGGCGTTCCTGTTGCGTTCCGAATAGACTGCTGCAATGGACCCCACGCTCATCGCCATACTCATGCTTGTCGCCGGCCTCGTCATCGGCCTCGTGCTCGGTTTCCATTTCGCTTCGCGTCCGGTCGCCGAATGGCGCACGCGCCATGCCGAGCGCGATGCAGAAGCGAAGGACCTCGACGAGAGGTTCCGCCGCGCGATCACCGAACTCGCCGGCGCGAGCGAGCGCGCGAAGCAGGCCGACGCGCTGGCAGAATCGCTCGACACCGCGCGGCGCGAACAGCGCCAGCTCTCCACCGAACTGGCCACGCTGCGCGAGAAAACCGCCAATTTCGACGAGCAGAAGCGCCTGCTGATCGAAGCACGCGAGGAACTGTTGAAGGAGTTCCAGCTGACGGGCTCGAAGGTGCTTGGCCGGGCGCAGGAAGAGTTCCTCAAGTCCGCGGCCGATCGCTTCGGGAACACCGAAAAGGCCAACAAGGAAGCGGTGGCTTCCTTGCTCAAGCCGGTGAACGACCGGCTCAGGAGCTACGAGGAGCAGGTCGCGGCACTCGAAGCCAAGCGGGTGGATTCGTTCGGTGAACTGAAGGGCGTGATCGAGCAGTTGCGCACCGGACAGGAAGCGGTGAAGGCGGAAGCCGCGCGGCTCGGCAACGCGCTCACCAACGCTCCCAAGGCACGCGGGCGCTGGGGTGAACGCGCGCTGCAGAACCTGCTCGAGCAATGCGGCCTCAGCGAGCACACGGACTTTGTCACCGAACATTCGATCGATACCGAAGAGGGACGCCTGAGGCCCGACGCGATCGTGCGCATTCCCGGCGGCAAGGTTCTCGTGATTGACGCCAAGGTCTCGCTCAACGCCTACCAGCAGGCGTTCGAGGCCACCGACGACGCCGTGCGCGAGGCCGGTTTGAAGGCGCATGTCGCCTCGATGCGTGGCCACGTCCAGACGCTGGGCGCCAAGTCGTACCAGAGCCAGTTCGACGAAGCGCCCGACTACGTGGTGATGTTCGTGCCGGGCGAGCACTTCGTCGCCGCCGCGCTCGAAAAGGACCCCGAGCTGTGGGACTTCGCCTTCCGCAACCGCGTGCTGCTCGCGACGCCGACCAACCTCGTCGCCATCGCGCGCACCGTCGCGCAGGTGTGGCGGCAGGACGCATTGGCTCAGGAAGCGCGCGCGATCGGAGAACTGGCCGGCGAGCTCTATGACCGGATCGCCACGGCCGGCGAACATCTCAAGCGCGTGGGATCCGGACTCGGCAGCGCGGTCAACAATTACAACAAGTTCGTTGGAAGTTTCGAACGCAATGTCATGTCCAGCGCGCGCCGGCTGAAAGACAAGGGCATCGAAATCGGCAAGCGGGAAGTCGAGGATATCGACGAACTGGAAGCTATTCCCAGACATGCCGACCCATTAGAGGAACAAGCCGTGCTTCCCGGTGTTGATTCGGACAGCGAAGGTACTTCGGACAAGGGGTAACGATGCAGGCAGGGCGGCTGACCGTGGCGACCGGCGCGCTGCTCGCGCTTGCCGCCTGCGGTCGCGGAGCGCCGGAGCCGCGCCCCGCCCCCACCGCCAGTGCGGCTGAAGCGCCGGTCGCTGCGCCCAGTCCCCCGCCGAGCGACATTGGCGAGACGCCCTCGCTCACCCCGTCGCTGGTGCCACCGGTCGAGCCCACGCCCCGGGCCGCGCCCGGCGACGACGACAGCTCGCTTTCCATCGATGCACCGGCGGCTCTCCCCACGCTCTCGCTCCCGCTGCCCGACATGACCCTCGTCCCGCGCGCTTCGTCCTCTCCCGCCCCTCCGGCGAAACCCGCGCCGGTGACCGAGCAGAGTTTCGCCCCGCGCGACGAATGCAGCAGGTTGCCGGGCTGGCCGGCTTTCCGCGACAAGCTGGCCAGGGCGGTGGCGGACAAGGACGTCCGCGCCTTCGCGGCGCTGGCGGCGCACGACGTCAAGCTCGACTATGGCGGGGGCTCCGGGCGCCGCGAGTTGCGCGAACGGCTCGGCGATCCCGCGCGCGGGCTGTGGCGCGAGCTTGCGCAGATCCTGCCGCTCGGCTGCTCCGACGCCAACGGGATCCTGGCCCTGCCGTGGTACTTCTGGAACCTGCCCATCGACATCGACCCGCACGCCGCGATGCTGGTGACCGGCGACGCCGTGCCGCTGCGCGCCAAGCCCGATCCCGACGCGCGCGTGCTGGCAACACTCGACTGGCCGGTGGTCGCGCTGCCCCCGGGCAAGTTCGACCCCGCCGCGAGATATACGCCCGTACGCACCCGCGCGGGCAAGCTCGACGGCTATGTCCTCACCGCGAAACTGCGCAGCGTGCTGGCCTACCGGCTCGTCGCCGAGCGGCAAGGAAGCGACTGGAAGCTCACCGCCTTCATCGCGGGAGATTAGGAACGGGACCTAGTGGTCCGATTCTGACATTCGATACCGTCTGCGGCTCGGTCGCGTTCGAATGTCAGGAATCGCTTCGGACCACTGGAAACTTATGATTCGAGTGGATTTTACGATTTTGACATTTGCAGACCCATCCCAGCCGCCAGGGGATGCAAATGTCAAAATCAATCCGCTAGGCGGCCTTCTCGAGTTCGACCGTGTGCCCGCCCGAATCGAGTTGCAGCCGGTCGCCGTGATGGCTGACCTGCGGAGCGGCCGAGAGCAGCGCGATCAGCGCGCTTTCCTCGCTCGCCAGGCCATTCTCGCAGCCGATCAGCGAGGAAACCAGCGACTTCGCCATCAGCCGCCCGTCCTCGAGGCTGTAGCCCCCCGAAATGCTGTTGCAGCCGACACTGGCGCTCATCCTGCGGTCATCCGAAAAGACGATCATGGCCTTTCCGGGCTCGCTCGGCGGCGCCCCGTCGAGCCCGACGATCCGCCATTTCGTGCCCGCAGGCGACCAGTGTCCCGGCTGCGCCGTGGTGCATCCGCCCAGCGCGGCAGTGACGGCGATGGCGATGGCGACGAGCGGCTTCATGGCGCGATGCACCATAGCCCGCGAATCTTGTCGCTGGCTGAACGCGGGGGGCGTTATCGCCCGCTATCGAGGCGCGCGAGGACCTCGTAGGCAAGCACCGCGGCAGCAACCGCCGCGTTGAGGCTGTCCGCGCGGCCCATCATCGGCATGGTCACACGCAGGTCGCAGGCCATCTCGTAGTCCTCGGGCAGCCCGCGCGATTCGTTGCCGACCATCACGAAGCACGGCGCCTTGTAGGGCGCGCCGCGATAGGGCTGCGCCTCGCGCAGCGACGCGGCGATCAGTTGACCTTCCCCTCCACGCAGCCACGGCAGGAACTCCTCCCAGCGCGCCAGTGCGATCCTCTGGGTGAATACCGCGCCCATGCTGGCGCGCACCGCTTCGACCGAGAACGGATCGGCGCAATCGTCGACCAGGATCAGCCCGCCCGCGCCCACCGCGTCGCCGGTGCGCAACATCGTGCCGAGGTTGCCCGGATCGCGCATTGCGTGCGCGACCAGCCAGATCGGCGCGGCGGCGCGGTCTATCGCGGCAAGGTCCGTATCGAACTCGGCGAATACGCCTGCCACCGCCTGCGGGTTGTCCTTTCCGGTGACCTTGGCGAGGATTTCGGCGGGCATCTCCACCACCTCGCCCCCCGCGGCCTCGACCGCGCGTTCGAGCGCATCGAGCAGCGGGTGCGCATCGCGCCCCTCGGCCATCAGCAGCAGTTCGGGCAGGCGGCCGCTCTCGCGCGCGTCGGTCAGGAGGCGAAGGCCCTCGGCGAGGAAGCGCCGCTGCTGCTTCCGGTGCTTCTTCTCGCGCAGCGCGCGCACCGCCTTGACGGTGGGATTGGAAAAGCCGGTGATGTGGCGGCGGGTCATCGTCTGGAATCGGCAGGCAAGGCTCAATCCTCGCCGAAACCGTCCTTGATCAGGCCCGACAGCTTGGCGAAGGCGGCGTCGGCCGCCTGGCCCTCGCCCGAGACGACCAGTTCGACCTTGTCGCCCTGCGCGGCGCCGAGCATCATCAGGCCGAGGATCGAGGCGCCAGCGGCCTCGGTGCCGTCCTTGACCACTTTCACATCAACCCCGTCGGGCAGCATCGCCACGGTGTTGACGAACTTGGCGCTGGCGCGCGCGTGCAGCCCGCGCCTGTTGGTGATCGTCAGCGTGTCGCGCAGGATGGAGCCGGCGGGATCGGTCATTGCAGCGCGTCCTGGCCGAGAAATTCGGAAGCGACGGTGATGTAGTTCCGCCCGGCCTCGCGCGCGGCGGCGGTCGCCTCGCGGACGTTCATGCAGCCGCGCGCCTTGGCCAGGCGTATCAGCATGGGCAGGTTGATCCCGGCGATCACCTCGACGCGCCCCGCCTGCATCAGCGAGATCGCGAGGTTCGAGGGCGTTCCGCCGAACAGGTCGGTCAGGATGATCACGCCTTCGCCCGAATCGACCCGGCGAATCGCGTCGGCGATCTCCTTGCGGCGCCTTTCCATGTCGTCGTTGGGACCGATGCACACGGCGACGATGTCGCTCTGGCGGCCGACGACATGTTCCATCGCGTGGATGAATTCGTCGGCCAGCGCTCCATGCGTGACGAGGATCAAACCGATCATTGGATAATCAGGCTCCGCATGATGGCCGGCCAGGATACCCGCGCCAATCTGAACGCCGGCTTGGCGTCATGACGCTGCCGTGCCCGATGTGCTGCCGTGGTCGAACGGTGAGACAGAAAAGGCGCGCCCCTGAAAGTATCGTTCCGCGGTTCAATGGCTGGCTCCCTCGATCAGGTCGTCCGACCGGGCCGCCGGGTTGCGGTGCAGCAATGTGGGTGAAAAACCCGCGTTGCGCAAGGCGGAAGCGATGCACTCGGCCATGAACACCGAACGGTGGCGTCCGCCCGTGCAGCCGAAGGCAACGTTGACGTAGCTTTTGCCCTGCGCCCCGAAGCGCGGAAGCAGCAGCAGGAGAAGGTCGCGGATCCGCTCGAAGGCTTCCTCGAAGGCCGGATCCTGGCGGATATAGTCGCCCACCGCCGCGTCCTGGCCGGTCAGCAGCCGAAGCGATTCGACCCAGTGCGGATTGGCCAGAAAGCGCATGTCGAACACCAGGTCGGCCAGCGGCGGCATGCCGCGCGCAAACCCGAAACTGCTGACGGTAAGCGTCAGGCGTTGCGGGCTGCTGTCGGCGAAAGCCTCGCGAATCGCCTGCTGCAGGTCGTTGCTGGAAAAGTCGGTGGTCGAGATCACCATGTCGGCCCAGCGCCGCAGCGGCGCCAGCATCTCGCGCTCCGCCGCGATCCCTGCGGCGGCGGGCTTGTCCTCGCTGCGCGGGTGGCGGCGGCGGGTTTCGTTGTAGCGGCGTTCGAGCTCGTTTCCGGCGCAATCGAGGAAGAGCGTCGTCACCGAGAGGTCGCGGCGCTGCGACAGGTCCTTGACCCGCTTGATGATCTTCTGCGGATCAAAGCCCCGGGTGCGCGAATCGAAGCCGATCGCCAGCGGCCCCACGTCCTGCCCGGCCGAAGACGGACGTGTTTCCAGCAGCCGGTCCAGCAGGCGGATCGGAAAGTTGTCGATGGCTTCCCAGCCCAGGTCCTCAAGCGTGCGCAGCACGGTGGTCTTGCCGGCCCCGAGCATTCCGGTGACCAGCAGGATGCGCTGCCTTTGCTCTTGCGACTCGTCTGACATCACGCACTCCGATTGCCGCTTGTCGGCGCGCTTGGGAAGGGGGTGCTTGTGCCGCCTGTCCCGTCGCGGATCAGCCGCGCGCGAGCCCGTAAAGGTCGAGCGCGCATTCGGCGCGCAAGTGGAGCACCGGACTGTCGGGCCACAGCGCGACGCAGGGCAGCGGACAGGAGGCGCGCACCACGCGCTCGGGCGCGGCGATCCAGCGCGGCGCCTGCGCGTCGAGCCGGATCACCAGCGCCACGGGCACACCGCCCACTGCGGGCATCGCGACCAGCCCGACGTTGCGCACCTCGAGCTTGCCCTCGGTGCGCGGATGCGGCGAAGCGACCAGCAGGCCCTCGACCGGTTCGAGCACAACCCCGTCGTCGCCGACCAGCGTCGCGCCGCGGTCGATCAGCGCCAGCGCAAGGCTCGACTTGCCCGCACCCGGTGGTCCTTCGATCAGCAGGCCGCGCCCGCCGATCGCGACGCAGGTCGCCTGGTGGATGATGGTCACCGCACCTCCTTCCCGCCCGCCGCGGGCAGCATGAGCACGAGGCAGGCCCCGGCCCTTCCGTCGGCACGGTCGGCGATCACCAGCCTGCCGTCGTGCGCGTTGGCGATCGTGCGCGCGATGGCGAGGCCCAGCCCGCTGTGCGCGCCGAACGCCTCGCCGGGTGGGCGCACCGAGTGAAAGCGCTCGAACACCTTTTCGCGCTCGGCGGCCGGGATGCCCGGTCCCTCGTCGCTCACGGCCAGCCGCACGCCGGATTCGTCGCCGCTGACCGTGACCTCGACCTCGCCGCCCGGCGGAGAGAACGACACCGCGTTGTCGACGAGGTTTTCCAGCACACGCTCGAGCCGGGCGGCGTCCCCGCTGACCACGGCCTCGCCCGGGCCGCGCCGGAAGCGGACCCGGGGCGTCCGATCGGCCGCGACACGCACGCCGCGCGCGCCGACCAGCCGGGCGGCCAGCGAGGCCAGGTCGATCCTCTCGAATGTGGCGCGCGAAAGTTCGGCGTCGATGCGGCTGGCGTCGGCGATCTCGGTGATCAGCCGGTCGAGCCGCTGCACGTCGTGCGCGGCGATACCCACCAGTTGCTCGCGCAGCGTCGGGTCCTCGACCTTGTCGAGCGTGTCGATCGCGCCGCGCAGGCTGGCGAGCGGGTTCTTGAGCTCGTGCGCGACGTCCGCGGCGAAGCTCTCGACGGCATCGATGCGCTGGCGCAGCGCGGCGGCCATGTCGGAGAAGGCGCGCGCCAGCATGCCGATCTCGTCGCCGCGCTCGGGCAGGCGTGGCACCACCACCGCACGGTCGCGCCCCAGCCTCACGCGCACCGCCGCGCGCACCAGGCTGCGCAGCGGCTGGACGATGGTCCGCGCGAGGAACAGCGAGAGCTGGATCGAGAACAGCAGCGCCACCGCGACGATGATCGCCAGCGTCTGGCGCGCGTCGCGCACCGCCTGCGTGATGTCGGGCGCGTTGCGCAGGGTGAGCAGCGTCTCGCCGTTCGAGCCGACGGGAATCGCCGCGGTGATCACCGGCGTGCGGTCGGGCGCGTAGCGGAAGTAGACCTTCGCGACACCCTCGCCGCGCGACGCGGCAATCTCGGGCCAACCTTGCGCATCCGGCCGCGCCGGCTCGGTGTACTGCGGCACCTCGCGAGCGCCGACGATGAAGTCCACCGCCCGGTCGAGCCAGCGCGCCGCGGTCTGAAGCCTGGTCTCATCCGCCGGGTTGATCAGCGCGAACGAGGGCGGCGCCAGCGCGAAGCTGTCGAGTTCGAGGCGCCCAGCCGCATCAAACAGCCGCACCCGCATCTGCCGCGCGGCGCCCACCTGAACCGCGAAGGCGCGGCGCTGGCGCGCATCCATGTCGGCCATCGCGTCGGCAGCGATCCGTCCCTCGGCGTTGGCGAGCTTGAAGCGTTCCTCGAGCAGCTGCTTGCGGTAGCTGTCGAGGTAGAAGAAGCTGCCCGCGAGCAGCCCGATCGCGATCAGGTTGACCGCCAGGATGCGCGTGGTCAGCGAGAAGTTGCGCGGCCAGTAGAACGCGCGCGACCACCACCTGGCGCCGCGCTGCGGGGCGCGATGGTCGCTCATGGCCGCGCGCCGCCCGGCGGGTGCTCAGTCATCGGCGAAACTGTAGCCCGCACCGTAGAGCGTCTCGATCGCCCCGAACTGGGGGTCGGCCGCGCGCAGCTTGCGGCGCAGGCGCTTGATGTGGCTGTCGATCGTGCGGTCGTCGACGAACACGTCGTCGTGATAGGCCGCGTCCATCAGCGCCCCGCGCGTCTTGACCACGCCGGGACGCATCGCCAGCGCCTCGAGGATCAGGAACTCGGTGACGGTCAGCGAGACCGGTTTGCCCGCCCAGGTCACGAGGTGGCGCGCCGGGTCCATCGTCAGCCGCCCGCGCTTGATCGGCTCGGGCAGCGGCTCAGACGGCGGTTCGGCGGCGGAATCGCGCCTCGTGACCTCGCTGCGCCTCAGAATCGACCGGATCCGCGCGACCAGCAGGTGCAGACTGAACGGCTTGGCGATATAGTCGTCCGCGCCCATCGAAAGGCCCAGCGCCTCGTCCGCCTCGTCGTCCTTGCTGGTCAGCAGGATCACCGGCAGCTCGCCACGCTCGCGCAGGCGGCGCAACAGTTCGAGCCCGTCCATGCGCGGCATCTTGATGTCGCACACGGCAAGGTCCGGCGGGTTGTCGAGCAGCGCCTTCAGCGCGGTGTCGCCGTCGGTGTAGAGCCGGGTGGCGAACCCTTCGGCCTGCAGCGCGATCGAGACGGTGGTGAGGATGTTGCGATCGTCGTCGACCAGCGCGATCACCCGCGCGGCGTGCGGCGCCGCGGCCGGCGCGTTGTCGGCGGGCGCATCGGCGCGGTCGGCGGGGGTCTCGGCCATGCGCGGCACTAGAAGGACAGCGCGGGGCGATGGCAAGCGCCAATGCGGTGCGGGCGGCGCTTTCGATCCATGCAACTGCTCGTGCGGAATCAACAACCGGACTGCAGCATTTTTTCGTCGAGCGCCCATTTGACGCAGCATTTGCTCTCCACTATGCGCACGATCAGATTGCGGGCGCATTCGTATTCGTTAACGCGGCGGGGCCATGGCGCTGCCGTCAAACTTCCGAACCGGCCGGAAGCGCCGGCCCTGGAACACAGTCTGGAGAGCACCGAGTGTCCGACACCAAACTCAACGTCTCGCTCGCCGCGCAGGGCTTCCCCGAGCCTGCGACGATTCTCGCCAACCTCGGCACCACCCCGCTGGTCGAGCAGGCGCTGCTGCGCGGCGAGGGCATGCTGACGAGGCACGGCGCGCTGCTGGTCGATACCGGCAGGTTCACCGGGCGCAGCGTGAAGGACAAGTTCATCGTGCGCGACGCGGTGACCGAAGGAACGGTCGACTGGGGCGCGATCAACCAGCCGATGAGCAGCGAGCACTGGGCCAACCTCAAGGCCGATTTCCTCACCGCGCTCGGAAGCAAGGACGAGATGTTCGTGGCCGACCTGTTCGGCGGCAGCCAGCCCGAATACCGCGTCAACGTGCGCGTGATCACCCAGCTCGCCTGGCACAGCCTGTTCGTCCGCACGCTGCTGGTGCGCCCGACGGCCGATGAACTTGCCGGCTTCGTGCCCGAATACACGATCATCAACCTGCCCAGCTTCAAGGCGGACCCCGC
>JAJXVK010000105.1 GCA_021782155.1 Pseudomonadota bacterium | reverse complement strand
CCAGCACGATCCGCCGCCGTCCTTGCGCATCGCGCCGGATCGCCGCGCGCTGGCCGGCGGGCTCGACCTGTCCGTGCAGCGGCAGCACCAGCGCGCCCGGCAGGCGCTGGGCGAGCAGCTCGCCGGCGCGCTCGATCTCGCGCACGCCGGGGAGAAAGGCGAGCACATCGCCCGTCTCCTCGCGCCACGCCTGCCCGATCGCCTGCGCCATCGCGTCCTCGGTGCGCAAGTCGGGCCGCGCGCCGAGCCAGCGGATGGCGAGCGGATGCGCCTTGCCCTCGCTCTCGATCACCGGCGCGTCATGCAGCAGCCGGGCGAAGCGCGCGCCGTCGATCGTCGCGGACATGACCACGATGCGCAGGTCCTCGCGCAGCACGCCTTGCGCCTCGATGGCGAGCGCGAGGCCGAGATCGCTGTCGAGATGCCGCTCGTGCGCCTCGTCGAACAGCACGGCGGAAATGCCCGCAAGCTCGGGATCGTTGAGGATCGTCGAGACGAAGATCGCCTCGGTCATCACCAGCACGCGCGTCTTCGCCGAGCGCCTGGTGTCGAGCCGGGTCAGGTAGCCGATCGTCTCGCCTGCCTTCTCGCCCAGCATTTCGGCCATGCGCTCCGCCGCGGCGCGCGCCGCCACGCGGCGGGGCGACAGCAGGATCACCGTGCCGGTGCACCAGTCCTGCCCGAGCAGCGCGGGCGCGACCGAGGTCGTCTTGCCCGCCCCCGGCGGCGCGACCAGCACCGCCGAAGGCCCCGCGCGCAGGGCGGCGAGCAAGCTTGGTAGCACGGCGTTGATGGGGAGGTCAGGTCGTCCCATGCGATTCCCGTTCGTGCTGAGCTTGTCGAAGCACGGCCCTTCCTTTCCGCGCCAGCGCTTGAAGGAAAGTCGGCCCTTAGACAAGCTCAGGGCGAACGAAACCGCCGGTGCCTCACCCCATCGGGTACATGATCTCGCGCGACACCTTGTCGATCGCCTTCATCACGTCGTCGGGCAGGACAAGATCGGCAGCGGCGAGGATCTCGTCGACGTGGCGTTCGCTCGACACGCCGACGATGGTCGAAGCGACGAAATCGTGCTGCTTGGACCACGCGACCGCCATCGTCACCGGGCTCATGCCCGCCTCGGCCGCAATCGCCGCGAAGCGTTCGGTCGAGGCGAGCGACTTCTCGTTGACGAAGCGCCGGCCCATCGCGGCCTGGCGCCCCTCCATCGCGAGGTAGCGCGAAAAGCGGGCGCCTTCGGGCCGCGCGCCGTTCGCGTACTTGCCCGAGAGCACCCCGCCCGCGATCGGCGAATAGGGGATCAGGCTCACGCCCTCCTGCCGGCAGACCTGCGCCAGCTCGTCCTCGAAGCGGCGGTTGTTGAGCGAAAAGTTGTTCTGGATGGTGTGGTAGCGCGCCACCCCCAGTCGCTCCGAAGCGTTGATCGATTTCATCAGCCCCCAGCTCGTCTCGTTCGAGCAGCCGAGCACGCGCACCTTGCCGGCGCGCACCAGCTCGTCGAGTACTTCCATCGTCTCGTCATAGGCGGTGCCGTGATCGGGCCAGTGCGTCTGGTAGAGGTCGATGTAGTCGGTGCCGAGCTTCTGCAGGCTCTCGTCCACCGCGACCATGATGTTGCGCCGGTCGAGCGCGGTGTGGCCTTCGCGCTTGGGGCTGCGGAACCACACGTGGCTGGGGCCCGAGACCTTGGTGGCGAGGATCACCGCGTCGCGCGGCTTGGTCTTGAGCCACTTGCCCACGATTTCCTCGGTCCGCCCCACCCACTTCGGGTCAGGCGGCACCGGATAGCCTTCCGCGGTGTCATAGAAATCGATCCCCGCGTCGAAGCAGCGGTCGAGGATGCGCAGGCTTTCCGCCTCGTCGACCTGGCTGCCAAAGGTCATCGTGCCCATGCAGATGTCTGACACGACGATGGGCGATTTGCCGAGGCGGCGATTCTGCATGGACGATTTCTCCCGGGGATTCGATTGCGTTTCGCAACGGGTGCCGGGTACGGGCGGCGCGGTCAAGCTGCAAGCCGCGCCGCGATCAGGGTGCGCGGTACGGACCTAGAACCGGGATTTCCTGTCGACGTCGACCTCGAAGAACTTGCGGGGCGAGTTCGAGCCGCTCATCTGCTCGGCCAGCGGATAGGAACCCGGCGGCAGTGCAGCGAGTGGCATCCCGGCCGTGGCCAGCGCATAGGGAGAAATGCGATGGCGGGTCATCAGGCCGTCGTTGCCGTCGCCGATCAGCGCCGTCTCGAACTTAAGGCCTTGCGCCGTTTCCTCGGCGCGCACCACCTTCGAAACCGCCAGCTGGCCGCCGCCCAGGTCGAGGATCAGGGCAGTTCCTTGTTCGACGCCAGCCAGTCCTTCGATCCTCGCCCCCGTCTTGGACAGGTTGCGCAGCATCGCCTTGTAGTAGTGATCTTCGTGGATCACGCCGATCTTTCGGAAATAGTTCATCCGGTCCGCGCGATATCGCGGCGGTCCCGACGGCGGGAAGACGAAGCTCTCGGTTCCCGAGCGCTCCATGATCGCGTCGTGGGTCAAGGGACGCGAATAGATGTAACCCTGGACGAGGTCGGCGCCGCGCTCCGTGACCAGTGCCAGTTCGTCCATGGCTTCGACGCCTTCCGCCACGGTCTTCATGCCGAGCGCCTTCGCCAGCGCCACGATCGCCGAGATGATCGCCGGATTGGTGGTTCCGCCCGCGGAGCAGCCATGCACGAACGTCTGGTCGATCTTGATCTTGTCGAAGGGCGCGCGGTTGAGATAGCCGAGCGAGGAATAGCCGGTGCCGAAGTCGTCCATCGCCAGGCGCACACCCAGCCGCTTCAACTGCGCGAACGTCTTGTCCACCGCCTCCACTTCGCCCACGAACACGCTCTCGGTAATCTCGAGGTCCAGCCTGTCCGGCTCAAGCCCGCTGCTCGACAGCGCGGATGCGACGATCTTGGGGAAGTCGGCGTTCATGAACTGCTTGGCGGAAACATTGACCGCTACGCGAAGCTGGCCCGGCCACTGGACGGCATCCTCGCAGGCCTGGCGCAACGCCCAGCTGCCGAGCTGGACGATCAGGTCGGTCTGTTCCGCGATCGGAATGAACTTTGCGGGCGAGACCGGGCCGGATTCGGCCCGCACCCAGCGCATCAGCGCCTCGAAGCCGCGAACCGTGTGGTCCTGCGGACTTACCAGGGGCTGGTAGTGCATCTGCATCTCGCCCTTGACCAGCGCGTCTCGCAGGTCTTCCTCGATCCTGCTGTCCTGTTCCGCGGATTCCCGCAGGTCGGCGGTATAGAACCGGCAAAGGCCGCGCCCGCTGCCCTTTGCGGCATAGAGCGCAAGGTCCACCGCGGCGTTCAGCTCATCGCTCTCGATGCCGTCGTAGGGAGCGATCGCCACGCCCACCGACGTGCCGACGATCGCACGTTTTCCGTTGATCGAATAGGGTTGCGAGATCATCTGGATGATCCGCGCGGAAAGGTCGGTCAGGTCGCCACGATCATCGATATCGGGCAGGATGACCTGGAATTCGTCACCGCCCAGGCGTCCGATCTCGCCGCGGTCCTTGATGACAGTCTTGAGGCGCTCGGCGACCTGCTTGAGCAGTTCGTCGCCCGCCGGGTGGCCAAGCGTATCGTTCACCTGCTTGAACCGGTCGAGATCGAGCATGATCAGCGCGCAGCTGCGCCCGGCAACCTTGCACGCGGACAATTGCATCGACAGCCGGCTGGCCATGCGGCGGCGGTTTGCCAGCCCAGTAAGGGGATCGTACTGTGAGTGCTCCGCCGCCTCGAGCTGCCGGCCATATTCGGCGGTGATGTCGATCGAGCTGCCGCGATAGCCCTGAAAGCAACCCTTCTGGTCGATGTAGGGCTTGCCGGACACGCGCCACCAGCGCGTACGGCCTGGCGAGCCATCGCCATGGCCGGCAACATCGACCCGGACGATCAGGTTTTCAAATCGCGACCGCGAGCGCAGCTGGAAGCCCAGCGTGCGCTGGGCTTCTTCGCCGGACTCCTCATGAACTCCCGTGAATATCTCGATCAGAGGACGGCCAATGAGCGATTCCTCGTTCCCGCCCAGCGCGTCGAGCGCCCCGGTAGAAAGATAAGCGAGGCGGCCCTCCTCGTCGGTCGCCCAGAAGGCCCCCGCCCCTACGGCTTCAACCTGATCGAGAATGTCGCAACGGGAAAAGGCCGTGCCGCCAGTAGCGATGCTGCGCGCACTCTTTGCCTTTCTCGCCCAAAGACTCATCGGAAATACCTTGCTTGTGTCAGACGCAGGCCGGGACAGCCTGCACCTGAAACTCATGGATTCATGAATAGCCCTTAATACGCCGCGAGTTGGATTTCGGTTAATGCGGGTTCTGCGGCAGAATCGAATGCCCCGCGCCGCACAGCGAAACACCGCGGCAGACCTGCCAATCAGTATCGCGAAGGCAGCGCAGGATTAGCGGCGCGCAGACGGTTGCGACGATCCGTTGCGCCTGCGCGGTCCGGGCGGGGAGCGGGTACTGGATCCGCCAGCGCTTCGGAACGCGCCCGCCGCCGGATCAGTAGCGTCGCGCCACCGCGAACTGGGCAGCCTCGATCATCGCTGCCTTTGCCTCGCTCTTGGGGAAATGCGCGATCGCGTCGATGGCGCGGGCGGCATAGTGGCGGGCACGCTCGCGCGTCGCCTCGACCGTGCCGTGTCCGGCGATCAGCGCGATGGCGTGATCGAGGTCGGCGTCGGTGGTGCGATGGCCGATGATCGCCGCTTCCCAGAACTTGCGCTCTTCAGCATCGCCGCGCGCATAGGCGAGGATCACCGGCAGGGTCATCTTGCCCTCGCGGAAGTCGTCGCCGCGGTCCTTGCCCATTTCGGCCGCGTCCGAATCGTAGTCGATCGCGTCGTCCGCGAGTTGAAAGGCGATACCCAGGTTGCGGCCAAAGCTGTCGAGCGCGAGTTCGTCCGCTTCGGGCCGTTCTGCGACCACCGCGGCGATGCGGCAGGCGGCAGCGAAGAGCGCGGCGGTCTTGGCGTTGATGATCGAGAGGTAGCGTTCCTCGGTCGTCTCGATCTGGCGCTGCGCGGTGAGCTGGTCGACCTCGCCCTCGGAAATCACCGAGCTGGCGTTCGACAGGATGCGCAGGACCTTGAGACTGCCGTCCTCGACCATCAGTTCGAAGGCGCGGGTGAACAGGAAGTCGCCCACCAGCACGGTCGCCGGATTGCCGAAGATGATGTTCGCCGCCTTCTTGCCGCGGCGCATGTCCGAACCGTCGACCACGTCGTCGTGCAGCAGCGTGGCGGTGTGGATGAACTCGACCGTCGCAGCCAGCTTGTGGTGGCGCGTGCCGGCGTAGTCGAGCAGCGCGCCGCTCGCGAGCGTGAGCATCGGCCGCAGCCGCTTCCCGCCGCCCGCGATCAAATGGCCCGCGAGCGCGGGGATCAGCGGGATGCGGCTCTGCATCCGGTCGAGGATCACCGTGTTGACGGAGTTGAGGCCTTCGGCCACCAGCGCCATCAGCGGCTCGAGCGAAGGTTCCGCCTTGCGCGGCAGGGTGTGGATGGTGGCTGTCATCGCGCCAAGCGCTAGGCGCGGCAGGCATGGCTTGGCAAGACGCAATCGCCACGGTAGCGCACCGGAATCGGCGCGATGTGCGCAAGGAAGGGAACGCGATGATCGAGGATCCGGTGCTGGCAGGTTTTCGCCAGTCGATCGACAACATCGACGCGGCGATGATCCACATCCTCGCCGAACGCTTTCGCATTACCCAGGCGGTGGGCGCCTACAAGGCGGCCAACAGCCTTCCTCCTGCCGATCCTTCGCGCGAGGAGCGCCAGATCGCCCGCCTGCGCAAGCTGGCCGAGGACGCTCAGCTCGATCCCGAGTTCTCCGAGAAGTTCCTGCGATTCATCATCGACGAGGTGATCCGCCACCACCAGCAGGCGCGGGACGGACGGTGACGCAGGCCGATGCCCATGCGCGCTTCGTGGCGCTGCACCAGGAACCGGGCGCCTTCGTGCTGGCCAATGCGTGGGACGCGGCAAGCGCGGTGATCCTGCGCGAGGCGGGATTCGCCGCGCTCGGTTCCTCCTCGGCGGCGATCGCGCATCAGATGGGCCGGGCCGACGTGGCGCACGCCGTCAGCCGCGAGGAAGCGATCACAAACGCGGTGATGCTGGGGCGCATCTCGGGCCTGCCGGTCAACGGCGACCTCGAGGACGGCTTCGGCCCCGCGCCCGAGGACTGCGTCGCGACCGTGGAAGCCGCGATCGCCGGCGGACTTGCAGGTGCAGGGATCGAGGACACCACCGCCAATGCCGCGAACCCGATCCACGATTTCGACACCGCGGTCGCGCGCATCCGTGCCGCCGCGCGCGCCGCGAAGGGCCGTATCGTGCTGACGGGGCGGACCGACAACTACCTCCACGGCCGCCCCGACCTCGACGACACCGTGCGCCGCCTCGCTGCCTTCGCCGAAGCGGGCGCCGATGTGCTCTACGCGCCGGGCCTGCCCGACATGGACGCGATCCTTGCCGTGGTCCGCGCAGTCGCGCCAAAGCCGGTCAATGTGCTGCTCGGGCCATGGGGCAAATTCGGCCGGCTGGAGGATCTCGCGGCGGCGGGCGTCAAACGCGTTAGCCTCGGCAGCGCGCTGTTCTCGAACGCGATGGGCCATGTCGCGAAAGTCGCCGCGCGGATCGCGGGCGGCGACCTTGCCGCAACGGTCGAGGACCGTTCGCCGGTGGGCTTCAACACCGAGTTCGCTGAGCGATGAACCGCAGTGACCAGTTGCGCGAGCTTTCCGGCCTCAAGGGCTCGACCGGGATCGGCCTGATCGCCTTCCTCGGCATGACGGCGTTCGGCAGCTACCGGGGACTCGCGCTCCCGGTCGCGGCGCTCGGTTCGGGCCTCGTCTATGCCGTGCTGACGGTGGCGATCGTCCAGGCACTCGCCCGGCTCGCCGGGCCGGCGCGCGACCGCGTCGTGCTCGCGCTGGCCTCTGTCGCCCTGTTTGCGATCATGACCGGCCCGGAGACGTTCGCCAGCGGCGCCGGCGTCGACTGGTTCATCGTGCTGGCGATCTGGGGCGGTGTGAGCCTTGCCGCACTGGTTCTGCTGACCGTCTACCGGCGGAACTGAGCCGTCATTCCTCCAGCGGGACGCCCGGCATCTGCTTGGCGGTGCGGATCGTCAGGCTGGTCTTGACGCTCGCCACGTTGGGCGCGGGCGTGAGCTTGCTGGTCAGGAACTCCTGGAAGCTCTGCAGGTCGCGGCTGACGATCTTGAGGATGAAGTCGATCTCGCCGTTGAGCATGTGGCACTCGCGCACTTCGGGCAGCATGCGCATGTGGTCCTCGAACTGGCG
Source organism: Pseudomonadota bacterium (assembly GCA_021782155.1). Lineage (GTDB taxonomy): Bacteria > Pseudomonadota > Alphaproteobacteria > Sphingomonadales > Sphingomonadaceae > Novosphingobium. The sequence continues at coordinate 2,974 of JAJXVK010000105.1, read as the reverse complement.
GAGCGCTTCCTCGGCCTGGCTCTTGAGGCTGACCAGCGCGAAAACGGTGATCGCGAAACCCAGCTTCGACGCATCGAGATCGGCGTGGTAGCCGCGAATCACGCCCTCTTCCTCGAGCGCGCGGACGCGGCGCAGGCACGGCGGCGCGGTCAGTCCCACGCGCTGGGCCAGTTCCACGTTGGTGATGCGTCCCTCGGCCTGGAGCTCAGCGAGAAGCCGGCGGTCGATGTTGTCGAGTGATGGCATGCGTGTTTGGCAATCCTTTGCGCGCAACGGGTACGCGGCCGGACAACGCCAGCAACTTTCCGCACCCCGGCACATCGAGCGTGATAATATTATTTTTTCTTAGCGCAATCGTCCCACAATGCAACGCGCTGAATGAGGACGCTGTCAGCATCGCGGCAATTTGCTATCCTGCGCGGGCAAGCACCGTTTCGCCCCTGCCATCGGCAAGGCGGACTGGTCCTCCCCCCGGATGGAGCCACATGATCGTCGACGACCGCCTCGATACCGTCCTGCGGACCGAAGCGACGGGCCAGGCGGCAGCGCGCACGCAATTCCGGCAGTTGATCGACATCCTCGACCGGCTGGGTCTTGCCGACGCCGACACTCTTCCCGCGCGCGCGCGGGACCGGTTCGATTCGCTGCGCCTGCTATTGGGCGAGACCGAGCGGGCCGCTGTCGTGGAGGCGGCACGGCTACGCTCGCCGGCCATGGTCGCGCATTTCGCCGGGATCTCCCCCCGCCTCGCCGCCTCGGCGGTGCGCTCGGCGCGGCTTTCGGAACAGGACTGGCTGGCGCTGGTGCCCCGCCTGCCGGTGTCCGCGCGCGGATTCCTGCGCCATCGCCGCGACCTGGGGCCCGAGGTGGACCGCCTGCTCGCCCGCTTCGGCATCGGCGACGCGGCTTTGCCACTTCCTGAAGGCTTCGTGAGTGAAAAAGCCGCCGCGCAGCCGCATGCCGCCGTCGCCCCGCCGCGCCCCGCCGCCGCGCCCGCGCCCGACCCGCGCGAAGGCATCGGCGCGATCGTCAGACGGATCGAGGAGTTCCGCCGCCAGCGCGGGCACGCGCTCGACGAATCCACCTTTCCCGGTGAGGCGCCCCACCTGCCCTTCCCCGGTGAATTAAGCGCCGTGCCACCGGTCATGATCGATTTCGCCTGCTACACGGACGGAACCGTCTTCGCCGCAAGCGGCCAGGCCGCGCCGATGTTGGTCGGGCACCGGCCTTTCGCGACCGAGCCGGAAGCGCCCGCCCGGTGCGATGCCACTACCCTGCGGGCGGTGCGCGAACGCCGCCCGGTGAGCGGCGGGCGCCTCGATCTGGAAGGGGCACCGGCCATTTCCGGGGCCTGGCGCATCGACGCGGTGCCGTGCTTCTCCGCGCAGGGTGGCCGGTTCACCGGCTGGCAGGCGAGGATCCGCCGTCCCGCGCCGCGCCCCGGCGTATCGGCGGCGCAGGAATCGGCGCGCGCGGCCAACGACGACGAGCGCGACAGCGGCGACCGGCTGCGCCAGATGCTCCACGAACTGCGCACGCCGATCAATGCGATCCAGGGATTCGCCGAACTGATCCACCAGCAGGTGATGGGGCCGGTCTCCAACCAGTACCGCAGCTATGCCGCGCACATTGCCGGCGATGCGGCGCGGATGCTGGCCGGGTTCGAGGAAGTGGACCGCCTGGTGAAGCTGGAGACCGGCCGGCTTGGCACCGAGCAGGGGGAAGCCGAGGTCGGCGCCGTGGTGCGGCGCGTGCTCGACCAGGTGCGGCCGCTGTTCGAGCAGCGCAGCGTCCGGCTGCGCGAAACACTGACCGGCGAGACGATGGTCGTGGCGTTGACCGACCCCGACCTGGAAGAACTCGTCTGGCGGCTGCTGAGCGTGATTGCGGCCACCGCCGCCCCCGGCGAGCGCCTGGCGCTCGAGCTTGCGGGCGACGGCGAGGACATGCGCCTTTCGCTGACCCTGCCGGCAACGCTGGCCACGCGCGACGATGCCCAGCTCTTCGCGCCCGCCGCGCGCGGCTCCGAGGGCACCCCGTCGTCGCTGCTCGGCAATGGATTCTCGCTGCGCCTCGCGGCCGCGGAAGCCCGCTCGGTGGGCGGAACACTCTTGCGTTCAGGCAATCTTATGACATTGCGGCTACCAATCTTGACCGCATTCCCCCGTCAACCTACGGGGTGTATCCAAAGTTAATCGGCGACCAAGGGGCAATTTGGGCCGCCGGTCGGGGACTGGAACAGGAGCCGGACATCGGTGCGCGAGCCGAACATCCTTGCCGTGCCGGCGGACCGGGACAGGGTGGCGTTTGCACCCGGCTTCGGCCAGCGATTCATCGTCACGGTGGATACAGAGGAGGAGTTCGACTGGGGCAAGCCGCTCCACCGCACCGAGCATGAACTCGGTCATGTTCCTCGCATCGCAAAGTTCCAGGAGTTCTGCGAAGGCCACGGCGTCGTTCCGCTCTACCTGATCGACTATCCGGTCGCGACGGACCCGGTCGCCGCCGAGATCCTGCGCGAGCCGGTCGCTGCGGGCCGCGCTGAAGTGGGCGTACAATTGCACCCTTGGGTCAGCCCCCCGTTCGAGGAAGAGGTCTGCGAATTCAACTCCTTTTCCGGCAACCTGCCCGAAGCACTTGAGCGCGCCAAGTTCCACAAGCTGCGCGACGCGATCGAAGAGGCCTTCGGCGCTACGCCGCTCGTCTATCGCGCCGGACGCTATGGCGTGGGGCCGCGCAGCGCCGGGATTTTGAGGGAATGCGGCATCGCGATCGACACCTCGGTGCGCGCGCAGTTCAATTATTCGGGCGGCGGCGGGCCCGACTTCACTCACCACCCGCTGGCGCCCTACTGGATCGACCGTGACGCTGGACTGATGGAAATGCCGCTGACCACGGTCTTCTGGGGCCCCCTGCGCCGGCAAGGCCGGGCGCTCTATCCCCGGCTGTGGCGCTCACCGCGCCTGCGCGGACT
>JAJXVK010000104.1 GCA_021782155.1 Pseudomonadota bacterium | reverse complement strand
AAACGCCAGTTCGGTGCCCGCATGCCCGACGAGGAATTCCTGCTGCGCGCGGTGATGCCGCCCGAACAGGTCGACGCAATGCTCGCCGCCGGGCGCAGCCGCGCGACCTATTCGCCCGAGGCCGCGCCGATCCTCGCGCTGCTGCGCAGGCTTGCCGCCAACCCGCAAGCGCGCGACGTGGTGATCGAGCGCCCGGGCCTGCGGATCGCGCTCCACGCGGGGGCGGCAGCATGAAGCCCGAGATTGCCGCAAGGGCATCTGACGCCGCCGGGTTCGTGTTCGACATGGACGGCACAATCGCGCTGGGCGACCGCGACAGCGGCGGGCACAAGGCGCTGCCGCACGCGATCGAGCTGCTCGAAACGCTGAAACGGCGGGGTACGCCCTTCGTCGTGTTCACCAACGGCACCGCCAAGCCGCCCGCCGCCTATGCCGCTTCGCTGCGCAAGGCGGGCTTCCCGGTTGAGGACCGGCAGATGCTGACCCCTTCCTCCTCAGCGGCCGACTGGCTGGTGCGCGGCGGGATCGAGCGGGTGCGCGTGCTCGGCAACGAGGGCTGCGCCGCGCCGCTGGTCGAGGCGGGGCTCGACGTCGTCGCGCCGGGCGCGGAGGCCGAGGGGGTGGAAGCCGTCTACACCGGCTGGTTCCGCGAGTTCACTTTCCCCGATCTCGAAGCCTCCTGCCAGTCGCTGTGGGACGGCGCGCGGCTCGTCACCGCCAGCCATGTGCCGTTCTTCGCCACCGCAAACGGGCGCGGGATCGGATCGTCCTATGCAATCAACGCCATGCTCACCGCGATGACCGGCAAGCGCCCGCGCGTGCTCGGCAAACCGAGCCGTACCGCGCTCGACACCGCGCTGGGCGTGATGGGGCTTCCGAAAAGGGCAGTGAAACAGATCGTGGTGGTCGGCGACGACCCCGCGCTCGAGATGCGCATGGCCAATTCGGCGGGCGCCTTGTCGATCGGCATGGCGACGGGCATCATGGCCGGCGACGCGGAACTGCCCGAGCGCGACCGCCCGGCCGCGCTGCTGAGCGACCTCTCGCCACTGCTCGAAGCCCTCGCCTGAGTGCGCATCGCGAGACTGCAAGATTTTTCGGATTGACGAATATTTCATGCTGGTGAAGATGGTGATGAGATTGTATGTGCCACATACAAATTACGTAAGCCGGCAAATTTGCACGATTGGGAGAGAATCCGATGGCCGACGCCAACCTTGAACAGCTGATCGCCGCGAAGGGCGACCTCGTCCACTTCCTGCGCAACCAGCAGCTCGGCCCCAATGTCTATCCCGGCGTGCCGCTCGAATATTCGAACTGGCGCAGCGAGCAGTGGGCCTGGGCGCACAGCGCGGTGCTCTACAACCAGTCCTACCACATGGTCGATCTCGCGGTGCGCGGTCCCGACGCGTTCAGGATGCTCGAATACCTCGGCATCAACACGTTCAAGAACTTCCAGCCCGACCGCGCCAAGCAGTTCGTGCCGGTCACGCCCTATGGCCATGTCATCGGCGACGTGATCCTGTTCTACCTCGACGAGAACGAGTTCAACCTCGTCGGCCGCGCCCCGACGATCGAGTGGGTCGAATACCACGCCGCCACCGGCAACTGGAATGTGACCGTCGAGCGCGACGAGCGCTGGGCGATGCGCACCGACGGCAAGCGCAACAATTACCGCTTCCAGATCCAGGGCCCCAACGCGATGAAGATCATCGAGAAGGCCACCGGCAAGACTCCGCCAGAGCTCAAGTTCTTCCACATGTGCCGCATGACCATCGGCGGCAAGGACGTGCGCGCGCTGCGTCACGGCATGGCCGGGCAGCCGGGCTTCGAGCTGATGGGGCCGTGGGAGGATTATGGCGCGGTCCACGCCGCGCTGGTCGAAGCGGGCAAGGAATTCCAGATGGCGCTGGTCGGCGGCCGCGCCTACTCGTCGAACACGCTGGAATCGGGCTGGATCCCCTCGCCCTTCCCGGCGATCTACACCGGCGACGAACTCAAGCCCTACCGCGAGTGGCTCTCGGCCAATTCGTACGAGGGCAAGTGCTCGATCGGCGGCAGCTACGTGCCCGACAGCGTCGAGGGCTACTATACCACGCCGTGGGACCTGGGTTACGGCCCCTTCGTCAAGTTCGACCACGAGTTCATCGGCCGCGCCGCGCTCGAGAAGATGGCTGAAGGTCCCAAGCGCACCAAGGTCACGCTTGCGCTCGACAACGAGGACGTGATGCGCGTGCAGTCGTCGGCGCTGAGCAAGGGCGAGCGCGCCAAGTTCATGGAATATCCGAGCTCGGTCTATTCGATGCACCCGTTCGATCAGGTGCTGTCGGGCGGCAAGATGGTCGGCCTGTCGACCTGGATCGGCTACACCGCCAACGAGGGCAAGTTCCTCACGCTCTCGATGATGGACGAAGGCTTCGCCACCCCGGGCACCGAGGTTTCGCTGCTGTGGGGCGAACCGGGCGGCGGCACCAGCAAGCCGACCGTCGAGCCGCACGTGCAGACCGAAATCAAGGCCGTCGTCGCCGCCGTCCCCTATTCGGAAGTCGCGCGCGACAGCTATGCCGAAGGGTGGCGCACGCACCAGCCGGCCTGATCTGGCGCGATCCTGTCACCCGGTCCCGTTCCGGCTTCCGAGCCGGGCGGGCCGGGATCGGCATCGGCATCGGAGCCAGAAGACCTCAGGTTGCACCGCCGGGAGCCTCCCTCCGCCTTCCGGTGTCAGCCTTCGGCCAGTGCTGCCGCGGCGCGCAAGAGCAACGCCTTGATGCGCGCCTCGAGCACGGCGTCGAAACGCACCGCCGGGACCGCGACGCTGAACGCGCCAACCATCTCGCCGCCGATCTGGGCGGGCACTGCTACACCGCATATGCCCGCCGTGGCTTCTTCGCAGACAGTGCAGAATCCCTCGGCCCGGACCTTTGCGAGATCTTCGCGCAAGTCTTCTTCCCCGGTGCGCGTATGCGCCGTCATCCGCGCGCGCGCGCCGTGCGAAAGGTACTCCGCCAGTTCGGCCTCGCACAGCCTGGAAAGCATCGCCTTGCCCGCCGCCAGCGCGTGCAGCGGACGCCGCGCGCCCGGATCGATCGCATAGCGCAGCGCCTGCGCGCTCGCTTCGGTGACGATTGCCTCGGCATCATCGTCGATGCGCACGAAGAACGACGCGGTCTCGTTGAGCTCGCTGCGCAGCGCGCGCACCAGCGGCGCGACGCGATCGGCGAGCGGCAGGTCCTCTTTCGCCGCGCGCAGCCGCTCGAGCCCCGGCCCCGGCACATAGTTCCGCCCGTCGCGCACGAGGTAGCCGCGCTCGGCCAGCGTCGCGAGCAGGTAGGACAGGCTCGACACCGGAATCTGCAGCGCCGCGGAGATCTCCTGTGCGATCACCCCGCGCGGGTGCGCGACGACGAATTCGATCACGTCGAGCGTGCGCATCGCCGACTTGACCGGTGCCGGCGGAGCGCTCGCCACCATGGTCCGCCTCAGCCCTTGAAGGTCAGGCTGCCGCGCCGTTCGGCGAAGCGCCAGCCGTGCTCGGTCAGGCAGAAACGATCGTGAAACGAACCTACCAGCGGGGGACCGTCGCCGGTGAACAGCAGCATCGCGCTGGTGCCGCGCGCGGTGGCAGGGCCTTCCACGTCGATCACCACGTTCGAGCAGACGTGCCGCGTGGTCCGCGCGGGCCGCCCCTTGAACGCCGCGCGGATCGCCTCGCGGCCCTCGACCGGCGCGTCGGGGGCGGTCGGGCGGACCATCACTCCTTCCTCGGCGTAGAGATCGGCGACCTCGTCCCAGCGCGCCTCGTCGTTGAGGTTGGCGTAGAGCGCGATCAGCCGCGCGCATTGCCATTCGACCGAGAGGCGATCCTCGGGGCTCACAGCCGCACGCCCGCGATGTCCGCGCCCTCGCGCAGCGAGCGCAGCTTCTTCCACGTCACCTTGGGATCGATCTTGCCATAGCCGGCGAAGGTGCCGAAGCCGCAGTCGGTGCTGGCGACCACGCGATCCGCCCCGACGATGCCGGCGAAGCGCTCGATCCGCTGGGCGATCAGTTCGGGGTGCTCGACATAGTTCGAGCAGGTGTCGATGAGCCCCGGCGCGAGCACCTTGTGGTCGGGGATCTTCTTCTCCTTCCACACCTTCCATTCGTGCTCGTGGCGCGGGTTGGCGGCTTCGAACAGCACCGTGCCGGGCCGCGCCTTGATGACGATGTCGGCGACGCGCTCGAAGGGAATGTCGTGGTCGTGCGGTCCCTCGTAGTTGCCCCAGCACACGTGCATGCGCATCTTCTCGGGCGGGATGTTGGCGGTCGCGGCGTTGAGCGCCTCGACATTGGCCGCGGCGACCTTGACGAACTCTTCCTCGCTCATGTCCTGGTAGCCGGTGTGGCGGCTCATCGCGAGGTCGGGGCAATCGAGCTGGAGCAGGAAGCCTTCGTTGACGATGGTCTCGTACTCCTCGCGCATCGCGTCGACGAGATCGGCGAGATAGGCTTCGTGGCTCGGGTAGTGGCGGTTGACCTGGAACGCGGTGATGAGGCCGGGCGACGCGGCGTTCATGAAAGCCTGAGTTCCCTCGCCGCCGTGCTCGGCCAGCGCGGCCTTGAAGCGGCGGATGTCGTCGTGGAGCGGCTCGAGCGTGACGAGCCTGACCGGGCCGATGCACGATGCGCGCACGAATTCCTGGCTCCCCATGATCGCCGAGAGCTTCCTGGCGAGATCGGGCACTTCGGCGAGGTCGGCGGCGGGCTTGCGGTCGGTGTGTCCGCCGAAGCCCGAAAGGCGTTCGATCATGTAGGTCGAATAGCCGACCTTGCCGAGCTCGCCGTCCGAGACCACGTCGACGCCCGCCGCGACCTGGCTCTTCACGCCCTCGTTGACGGCCGACTGCACCACGCGGTCGAATTCAGCGCCGTCATAGGGCTTGCCCGCGTCGCGCGCGAGCAGCAGCGGGGTCAGCTCGTCGCCGCGCGGCAGGCTGCCGACATGAGTGGTCTTGATATGGGGCATCGGGCTTCCTCTGTCCGGATGAAATTCACGCTTGTGAAATCTTCATAGCGCGCGACGAATGGCAGGCAAGCGGCTTCGACGCTCAATCTCCCAGCGTTTCACGTGTGGACACGCGATACCCCTCAGGGCGCGAAGGCGGCGCGTTCCTCGCGCGGTCGACGGCCGGTGACGCGCAGGTGGAAGCGCGAGAAATACGAGGGATCGTCGAAGCCCAGCTCGGCGGCGACCTGCGCCGCGCTGGCGTTCGAATAGTGCAGCAGCCGCCGCGCCTCGGTCGCCAGGCGGCGATGGAGCAGCCCGGTCGGCGTGCAGCCGAGGTGCGCGGCGGTGAGCCGCGACAGCGTACGCCGCGTCATGCCCAGCTCGCGCGCGTAGAAATCGACCGGGCGATGCTCGCGGAAGTGGCGCTCGACCAGCGCGCGAAGGCGGGCGACGCGCACATCGGCCGCAGCCACCCCTTCTCCATCGCCGCGCAGCAACAGCCGCACCAGCGCCTCGGAAAGCGTGTGGACCAGCATGTGGTCCCGCCTGTCCCATTCGGGACGCAAGCCAAGCATTTGTCCGGCGAGCCAGGCAACGCGCGCCGCGTCCTCGCCCTGCAGCCTTCCAAGCCGCCCCTCGGTCAGGGCGCGGGACAGCGGATCGGCCGCAAGGCGCGCATTGGCCGCGGCGAAATCGGCGCCCAGCGTCAGCACGTGGCCGCGCGTTTCAGGTTCGAAACGAAAGCCGTGGATCTCGCCCGACGGTACGATCACGAAGCATGGCGCGCCCAATCGCTCGGCCTGCGCGGCGACCGTGGCGCGGACCTCGCCCCGCTCGACAACAAGCACCTGTACGAACCCGGCGTGGCGGTGCGGCGCGATTTCCCAATCGTGCAAGGCACTGCGCGCGGCGATCGTCTCGATATGGGCAAAGCCGGGGCCCTCTGCCGCATCGGCTTCGCCGTACAGCGCATAGGTGGGAACGGTGCGAAGACGCGTCATGTCCCGAAAGTCCCATTATTCGTCACTCCCGTCCCTTCCTCCGCTGGCGCACCGCTGTCAACACGATAGCCCTGATCGGCCCCGCCCAGGGGCCAGGGAGAGAGACATATGCGCACCCAGGTCGCCATCGTCGGCGCGGGTCCTGCCGGACTTCTGCTTGGACACCTCCTTCGCTCCGAGGGCATCGACTGCGTCGTGGTCGAGCGCCAGACCGGCGATTACGTGCTCTCGCGCATCCGCGCCGGCGTGCTCGAACAGGTCACCGTCGGACTGATGGAGCGCCTCGGGCTCGACGCGCGGATGAAGGCCGAGGGGCTGCCGCACGACGGCTTCAACCTGACCGACGGCGGACGCCTGATCCGCATCGACATCGCCGCGCTCACCGGCAAGCAGGTCATGGTCTACGGCCAGACCGAGATCACCCGCGATCTGATGGAGGCCGCTCCCGAACGCGGGCTCGAGGTGATCTACGAAGCCGCCGACGTGGCGCTGCACGATGTCGAGAGCGACGCGCCCTTCATCACCTACTCCAGGGACGGCGCGCAGCACCGCATCGACGCGCGGATCATCGCCGGATGCGACGGCTTCCACGGCCCGTCGCGCCAGGCGATCCCGGCGAGCGTGGGCCGCGCCTTCGAGCGGGTCTATCCGTTCGGCTGGCTGGGCGTGCTCGCCGACGTGCCGCCGTGCAACCACGAGCTGATCTACGCCAACCACGAACGCGGTTTCGCACTCGCCTCGATGCGCAGTCCCACCCGCAGCCGCTATTACATCGACGTGCCGCTGACCGAGAAAATCGAGGACTGGAGCGACGAGCGCGTGTGGGACGAACTCGCGATCCGCCTCGGCCCCGACGCCGCCGCACACATCACGCGCGGCCCCTCGATCGAGAAGTCGATCGCCCCGCTGCGCAGCTTCGTGTTCGAGCCGATGCGCCACGGCAGCCTGCTGCTCTGCGGCGATTCGGCGCACATCGTGCCGCCGACAGGCGCCAAGGGCCTCAACCTCGCCGCTTCGGACGTCCACTACGCCAGCGAGGCGCTGGTGCGCTTCTTCAAGGCGAACGACGTCGACGCGATTCCCGGATACCCCGACAAGGCGCTCGCCCGCGTGTGGAAATCGGAACGCTTCAGCTGGTCGCTAACCAAGCTGATGCACCGCTTCCCCGAAGACGGCCCGTTCGAGCGCCGCATGCAGGTCGCCGAGCTCGACTACATCGCGTCGAGCGAAGCCGCCCGCACAGCGATCGCAGAAAACTACGTTGGCCTGCCGGTCTAGCAGCTCCCCCTCTTGGGCAAACACGCTCGATCGTTCAGGCCCCCGGACTCAAGCCGCTGGAAATAGACCCGGAGCTGCTGGCAACCAGCGACGGCAGGGTGATCGCGGTCCAGGTCCTCAAGGAGCATCCTGTCGAGGATTCGCAGGAGCGGGCGAAGTGGAAGGCCCGGCTGAGCGGCCTCGCGGTCAGCGACGGTCGCGAAGGACACCACTGGCGGTGCGAACTCCGCGCCGAGCAGGATCACGGAGAGGCGCTGGCCGATCTCCATTGCCTTGCCGCCGCGCAAGAAGGATTTCCCGACGCGCAGGCCCGCATGGCGCTGGTCTCGGACAAGGCGGCCGCGGCCCCTCCGATTCCGCGGCGCGCGTGCAAGCGCTTGACGAAGCGCGCCACTGGGCGCGCCAGACGCTGGCCCAGAAGGCGCAGCTCGAAGGCGGGATGCGCCGCGATCTCGACGCGCTCGGGCTCAGGCTGTTTCCGGCCGCACCCGGCACCAGGACGCCTGCCGATTCCGCCGATTGAGGTTCCGAAGCACACCCTCTTGGCGCTTCCGCGCGAAACCTCGCAACAGTCGTGAGATCGTCACGAGCGCGTCACATCCGCGCGCCATGTGCGGCTCTGTTGCTGGAGAGCAGGCTGGGGACCATGTCGCAGATCGACATCCTGATGACGCGTGGCTTCGATGGAGGGCTGGAGCCCTTCGTCCATGACGGGCTGCGGGTGAATTTCCATGTGTGGGATGGCCACGGCCCGCCGCCGTTGCTCGATGGGGAGCCCTGGGCCTTCGTCGACTGGCTGCTGCCAAACCTCTCGGGGCTGGAGTTGTGCCGCCGCCTGCGCGGCGATGCGCATACCGAGCAGGTCCACTTGACGATGGTGCTCGAAGAAGACGACCCCGAAGATCGCCGCCGCGCGCTCAGGGCAGGGGCGGACGACTACATCCTCGGTCCGATCTACCGCCAGACCGTACTCGACCGCGTTCTTGCCGGGCAGCACGGACCCCGCGAAATCGCGCTGCGCGCGCTCGAACTGGGCGGCCTGACGATGGACCTCGGCGCGCTGCAGGTGCGCTGGAAGGGCAAGCCGCTGAGCTTGATGCCCAACGAGTTTCGCCTGCTGCGCTTCTTCATGGAACGCCCCGGCCAGGTGTTCGGCCGCGCCCAGCTCATCGCCGCGCTGGGCAAGCACGCGCAGCCGATCGACGAGCGCACGGTCGACGCATGGGTCAGCCGCCTGCGGCGGGCGCTGCGCGATGCCGGCGCGGGCTATCCGCTGCGCACGGTGCGCTCGATGGGATACGTGCTCGACCGGCCGTGAAGCACGCGATCCGAACGAACGAAAGCGGCCCGGTCCAGCGTGGACCGGGCCCCTTGTCTTGCCAGGCCGTGCCGGGCGCGAAGCCTAGAACTTGGCGCCCGCGCTCAGGCCGAACATGCGCGGCGTGGTCGGCACGATGTAAGTGCGCTGGGTGCAGAGCCCGCAGCCGATGAACTTGGACAGCTGGCCGCGTTCGTCGAACAGGTTCTGGACGTAGACCGCGATCGAGTACTTGTCCCAATCGGCGCCGAACTTCAGGTTGACCTGGCCGAAGGCATCGAGCCGGCCCATCGCGTTTGCGAAGGACGTGCGCAGGTCGGACGAGGCCGAACTCTGGTAGGTCGCATTGACCTGGCCATAGACCTTCGCAGCCCCCACCGGAACGGTGTAGCGCGCGGTGCCGCTCGCCTTGAACTGCGGCGTGATCGGCAGGCGCGTGCCGGCCGCCGCGTCGACCGAGTTGGCGCTGCCATCGGCAAGCGGCGTCGTGCAGGTGAATGTCGCATCGACGCCATGGCACAGGTTCTGGCGGATCACCGCATCGGTATAGGCCGCCGTCACGTTGAAGGTGAGCGGACCGTTGCCGATCGCTGCGTCGACGTCGAAGCCGCGAATGCGGGCGTTCGGTCCGTTGACGATGACCGTGAAGCTGTTGGGCCCCAGGTAACTGAACTGGAAGTGCTGCCAGTACTGCAGGTAGATCGCGCCGTTGAGGCGAACGAGGCCGTCGGCCAGCGTGGTCTTGAAGCCCAGTTCGTAGTTGATCAGGTAGTCGGGCTGGTAGGGCCCGAAGTCGCCGCGCCGGTTGATGCCGCCGGGGCGGAAGCCCTTCGACACCGTTGCGTAGAGCATCACGTCGTGCGTGGGCTTCCACGTGGCGTTGAAGCGATAGGTCGTGCCGTCGCCCTTGGCGACGACCGATCCGACCGTGCCGTTCGAATATACGCCGAGGTTGGTGCACGGGCTTCCCGGCACAACGGGTGCCAGCAGCGTGGTCGATCCGGTGCCCGCCTTGAGGTTGTCGTAGAGCCGTCCGCCGTCATTGGTGAAGCATTGCACCACGCCGGTCTTCGAGCTGCCCGCGGCATTGTAGGGGCTGTCGGTAAAGCCGTTGCCCGGATTGCGTCCGAAACCGAAGAACCCGATCAGCGAGTTGTCGTACTTGAACGCGCGCGCACCGGCGGTCAGCGTTACGGTTGGCGTGAGGTCATAGCTCAGTTCGCCGAACGCGGCATAATCGCGGTCGGCGCGATACTGCTGGGTGAGCCACAGCGTGCCGGGCATGCCGTTGACCGATACCAGCGGCCCGAGTCCGGGTATCTGATAGTCCTGATGGATGAAGTTCGACTGGCGCTGGAAGAACAGCCCGCCCACGAAGCGCAGCGGCGCGTCCGATGGCGAAGCGATGCGCAGTTCCTGGCTGAACTTCTTGAAGTGATCGGTGCCGACGATCCGCTGGCGCGGGTCGATCGTGTTGCCGGCCGCGTCCTGGTAGTAGAAGTAGCTCGCGAGCCCGCCCTGCGCCGCGTAATAGCTGTCGTAAGCTTCGGCATAGTCTGTGTAGTCGTTGAGCTGGGTGTCCCTGCGGTCGAGGTACGCGGTGGCCGACGTCAGGTCCCAGTTGCCGATCTTGCCCTCGATGGTCAGCGCGGCCTGTACGTAGCGGTCCTTGCGGTATTCCGGGTAGAAGCGCTGGACCTGGAGGTCGCCGACCGAGGGGTCGTAGGCATAGGTGCCGTGGCTGCGCGTTTCCTGGTAGGTGACCGCCGGTGTGACCGTCCAGTTGTCGTTGAGATCGACCTTGAGCGCGGCGCGCCCGCCCCA
>JAJXVK010000103.1 GCA_021782155.1 Pseudomonadota bacterium | reverse complement strand
CTTGCACCGACACCCACGATTTTCGGGAGCGAAGCAAAATTTCGAATTGTTGCATGGATTTAATCGTTTCAACCGCGTGACACACCGCCACCGAGCCGCAACGAAACCATGACAAAGGAGGAACAGTCGCCACAGCGCAGGAAGGGGAACCATGTACGAGGCGAAGAATCCCGTCGCGAACCTTATCGTCGGTTCCGGAACCTCGGTTCCGGCCTGGCTCGACGTTCCGGAGCCCCGCGGCTTTCGTCCCAAGACCAGATACCGCACGGTCTGGATCTCCGACATCCATCTCGGCACGCGCGGATGCAACGCGGCCCTGCTGCTCGATTTCCTGCACGCGATCGACTGCGAGACGCTCTACCTCGTCGGTGACATCGTCGACGGCTGGCGCTTGAAAAAGGGCTGGTACTGGCCCGACGCGCATAACGAAGTGGTGCGCCGGGTGCTCAAGATGGCGCATCGCGGCACGCGCGTGATCCTGATCGCCGGCAACCACGACGAAGTGCTGCGCCCCTATGCGGGAATGAGCTTCGGCGGAGTGGAACTGGCGCTCGAGGCGATCCACACCACCGTCGACGGGCGGCGCCTGCTGGTCACCCATGGCGACGGCTTCGACGGCGTTGTGCTCTACGCGCGCTGGCTCGCCTTCCTCGGCGACCAGGCCTACGAGATGATGCTGCGCGCGAACATCCTGTTCAATGCGGTCCGCCGCCGGCTGAAGATGCCCTACTGGTCGCTCTCGGCCTACCTCAAGAAGCGCGTCAAGAACGCGGTGCAGTTCATCTGCGACTACGAGGAAGCCGTGGCGCACGCAGCGCGCGAACGCGGTTTGGACGGGGTGGTCTGCGGACACATCCACTCGGCGGAGATCCGCCAGGTCGGCGAGATCACCTACTACAACGACGGTGACTGGGTGGAAAGCTGCACCGCGCTGGTCGAGGACAGGACCGGTGCGATCAGCATCGTCGACTGGACAGAGGAAAACCGCAGGCGCGAAGTGGAAGAGCGCGAGGCCGCTGCAACCTTCGAACCCGCGAAGCAGCGCGAACCGGCATGAGGATCGCGATCTGCACCGACGCCTGGCACCCCCAGGTCAACGGGGTCGTGCGCACGCTGTCGATGACCGTCGACAGCCTCGTCGCGCGCGGCCACGATGTCGAAACCGTTGTGCCGGAGCAGTTCCGCACCGTCGCCCTGCCCGGCTACAGCGAAATCCGCCTCGCGCTCGCGCCGCGCTTCGGCACGCGCCGGAAGCTGAGCGCGTTCGCGCCCGACATCGTCCACATCGCCACCGAAGGCCCGATCGGCTGGAGCGCGCGGGCTTGGTGCCGCGACAACCGCCTGCCCTTCACCAGCGCTTTCCACACGCGTTTTCCCGATTACGCCGCGGTCCGCACCGGGCTCGACGCGAAGCACTTCTGGCCGCTGATGCGCCGCTTCCATGCCCCGAGCCGCGCGGTGCTGGTCTCGACTCCAGCGCTGGGCCGTGAACTGTGCGATCATGGCATCAGCCAGTGGAAGCTGTGGTCGCGCGGGATCGACCAGGCGCTGTTCCACCCCGGCCACGCGCCGCTGCCCGAACTCGCCGGCCTTCCGGGCCCGGTAATGCTCAATGTCGGACGCGTCGCGGTGGAGAAGAACCTCGCCGCCTTTCTCGAAGCGCCGGTCGCGGGCACCAAGGTGATCGTCGGCGACGGGCCGGACCTGGCGGAGCTGCGCGCGCGTTATCCTCAAGCGCTGTTCCTCGGCGCACTCTCCGGCGAGCGGCTGGCGCAAGCCTATTGCTCGGCCGACGTCTTCGTCTTCCCCAGCCGCACCGACACCTTCGGGCTGGTGATGATCGAGGCGCTCGCCTGCGGCGTTCCAGTCGCCGGCTATCGCGTGCCGGGCCCGCTCGACATCGTCGGCGAACATGGACGCGGGGCTGACGGCGACCTGCCGCTGCCTGTCGGCGCGCTCGACCCTGACCTCGCCGGCGCGATTCGCCGCGCGCTGGCCTGCAAGGCAACCGCCTGTGCCGCCTATGGCGCAGGCTACAGCTGGGAGAGCGCCACTGACCAGTTCATGGGCGCGCTAAGCCAGGCGACCCGGCCAGAACGCGCCTTCCAGGCGGCCTGACGCCAGACAGCTGTTGCCGCGGGACAGTCTTGATGCGGTCCGCACGAAAGATGCGAACCGCGAGAAGCCGGTTCAGCTGGCCTTGGTGTTCGGGGCGTACCGCTTCATCAGCTTGAACGCTTTCTGATACCACTTGCTGCCCGGATAGTTCGATCCAAGCACTGCCGCGTTTTTCTCGGCTTCCTCGGGAATGCCGATCGCAAGATTGGTCTCGACCATGCGGTAGAGCGCCTCGGGCGTGTGGCTGGTGGTCTGGTAGTTCGAGATCACGTTGCGGAAGCGCAGCTGGGCCGCAAGCCACTTGCCGCTGCGCTCGTAGAACCGCCCGATCTCCATCTCCTTGCCCGCCAGGTGATCGTTGACGAGGTCGAGCTTGAGCTTTGCGTCCTCGGCATAGGGCGTGGTCGGATAGCGGCGGATCACCTCGGTCAGCGCGGTCTTGGCCTGGTCGGTGATCTTCTGGTCTCGGGTGACGTCGCTGATCTGCTCGTAATAGCACAGCGCGACGAGGTAATAGGCGTAGGGTGCGTCCTTGTTGCCCGGATGGATCGACAGGAAGCGCTGCGAGGCCTGGATCGACTTGGTGTAGTCGCGCGCGACGTAATAGCTGAACGCGCTCATCAACTCGGCGCGGCGTGCCCAGGGCGAATAGGGATGCTGGCGCTCGACCTCGTCGAACAGCGCGCCGGCGGTCTTGGAGTCGCCCTTGTCGAGGCTCTCCTTGGCGATCATGTAGAGCGAGTCGACATCGCGCGCGACGTAGGGCGTGTCGCGGCCCTTCTTGCCCGCTGTGGCGCAGCCCGACGTCAGCGCGATGGCGCCAGTTGCGGCGGCAAGGAGGGCGAGGCGCAGCGGATGGCGGCCATGTGCGGAGATCGGCATGGCCAGCCCTATAGCCAGCGCGCCGATGAACGCCAAGTGAAGTTGCGCGGCTCTAGACAGTCTCGTCTGCGGGATGATCGAGGCCTTCGAGCGGGATCGAATCGGCCAGTGTGATACGGTCCAGCATCTCGGCCATCTCGTCGCGCAGGCGAAGCATCAGCACGCGCAGGCGGCATTCGGCTTCGGGCAGGCAGTTGTCGCAATGCTCGTGCGCATTGCGGCTGGCGCAGGGCACCAGCGCCAGGCTCCCCCGCGTGATGCGGATGATGTCGCCATAACGGATATCGATCGGTTGGAGCGCCAGTTCATAGCCACCGTCGCGCCCGCGGTGCGAGATCACGATCCCGTCGCGCGCCAGTTCGGACAGGATCACGGTCAGGAACTTGCGCGGAATGTTCTGACCGGCAGCGATGTCCTGAAGCCGCACCGGCCCCTCGCCGAAATTGTCGGCAAGATGCTGGAGCGCACGGATCGTGTATCGCGTCCTTTGCGAGAGCATGCCGATCCAAGCGCACCGCCCGCCCGGAAAGTCAATCGCGGAGGTAGATATTTGCCCTCAGTCGACCATGACTTCGAGCAGCGACGGCCCGTCGGAGGCGAAGCAGCGTGCCAGCGCGGCGTCGAGCCCGGCGGGATCGGACACCCGTTCGCCCTTGACCCCTTGCCCTGCCGCCAGCGCGACGAAATCGAGGTTCGGCAATTGCGTACCGACCAGCTGCTGCATTCCGAACACCCGCCCGAAGCTGTGCAGCGCCTCGTAGCGGCCGTTGTTGACGATCACGAAGCAGACCGGGACATTCCACTGCGCGGCGGCGTGGAGTCCCTGGATGGCGTACATCGCCGAACCGTCGCCAAGGAGCGCGATCACCCGTTCACCGGGCCGACCCAGCGCCACGCCGACCGCCGCCGGAAGCCCGTGCCCCAGTCCGCCGCTCGCCGTCGTGTAGAACCCGTCGCGCATCACGATCGGCAGCCGGTCGTGCATCGCGCCGCGGCCCGAAGGCGATTCCTCGACAAGGATCGCGCCTGCCGGGCGCAATGCGGCGATGCGTTCAAGCAGGTACGCGTCGGTCAGCACCGAACCGTCGAGCGGTGCGGGGCGCTCCATCGCGGGGGCCGCGGGACGCCGCGGCGCTTCGCCTTCGAGCAGGCGGGCAATCGCCAGCTTCGTGTCGGCGACGATGCCAATTCCCGCCGGGTTCCACGCCACCTGCGCCGGGTTGTCGGCGATCTGCACGACCGTCGCACCCTCCGGCACATGCGGCCCGAAGCCCTCGACGTGATAGAGCGACATCGGCCCACCAAGCACCAGCGCCAGGTCGTGCCCGGCAAGGTCGGCCACGATCGGTTCGCGGCCCGCAGTAAGGAAGCCCGCGAACAGCGGGTGATCCTCGGGGAACGAGCAGCGCGCGGACATCGGCGCGACCCACACGGCTGCGTTGTGCTTCTCGGCGAGCGCGATGACCTCGTCCCACGCATCGTCGCGCGAAACGCCGGCGCCAACGACGATGGCCGGACTCGCCGCCTTTGCCAGCAGCGCAGCCGCTTCGTCGAGCAGATCGGGATCGCCGGGATTGCGCGCGCTCACCTTGCGCGCGGACACCGGCTCGCAAGGCCGGTCCCAGTCGTCGATCGGGATCGAGACGAAGGTCGGCCCGCACGGCGGCTGCATCGCCACGTACCACGCCCGCGCAATCGCGGCGGGCACGTCCTCGGCGCGCGCGGGCTCTACCGCCCACTTTACGTAGGGCTGCGGGAACTCGGTCGGCCGTTCGGCGAACAGGAACGGCTCGTAGGGCAGGATGGAGCGCGCCTGCTGCCCGGCGGTCACCACCAGCGGGGTCTGGTTCTTGTACGCCGTGAACAGGTTGCCGAGCGCGTGCCCCACCCCCGCCGCCGAGTGCAGGTTGACGAAAGCGGCGGTGCGCGTCGCCTGCGCGAAACCGTCGGCCATGCCCAGCACGATCGATTCCTGCAGGCCGAGGACATAGCGGAAGTCCGTGGGAAAATCGCGGAACAGCGGCAGTTCGGTCGAGCCGGGGTTGCCGAACACGGTGGTCATGCGCAGCTCGCGCATCAGGGCGATTGTGGCGTCGCGGACGGTTGTCATGTGCGCCTCATGCGGGAGGCGGGGCCCGTGTTGCAAGCCGCCAGCGCATTGCCCCGCCGCTTTGGACGCCCTATCCGCACGGTGAAATCGCGCGGAAGCGGAGAATTGGCATGAAGCACGTCACCATCGTCGGAGCCGGGGCCATGGGCTGCCTGTTCGGCGCGCGGCTGGCCGAAGCTGGCGCCGAGGTCACGCTGGTCGACGTGGACGCGGGCCGCGTGGCGGTGCTGGCGAAGGACGGCGTGCTGCTCCACGACGACGCGGGCGAGCGCCGCGTCGCTCTGAACGCCGCGCTGGCGGCGGATGCGGGTCCGGCGGACCTCGTGCTGTTCTTCACCAAGGGCATGCACACCACCGCCGCCGCGCGCTCGGTGGCGCATCTGGCGCAAGGCGGAGCGGTCGCGCTGACCTTGCAGAACGGGCTGGGCAACGCCGAAGCCATCGCCGAAGTCTTCGCGCCCGAGCGTGTGCTGATGGGCGTGACCGACGTGCCCGGCGACCTCGAACCGCCCAACCACGTGTCGAGCCACGGCAGCGGCAAGGTGGTGATCGGCGGATTGGTGCCCGAGGCGCAGGCTCACGCGGAAGCGGCCGGCGCACTGCTCGACAAGGCCGGCTGGCAGGTCGTGGTCGATCCGCAAGTGCAAGTGGCGGTGTGGGAAAAGGCAGGGTTCAATGCCGCGTTGAATGCGATTTCCACGATCCTGCGCGTGCCGGTGGGCGGCATGGACAACGCCCCCTGCCGCCGCGTGGCGAGCGCGGTGCTCGACGAGGTCTGCGCGGCGGCGAAAGCGCGCGGACTGGAGCTCGACCGGGAAAGGCTCGATTCTCGCGTCGACTTCGGCCTCGCCAACCACAAGGCGCACAAGCCCTCGATGCTGCAGGACCGCCTCGCGGGCCGCCCGACCGAGGTCGAGACGATCAACGGCGCGATTGTAAGGCTGGCGGCGGAAGTCGGCGTGGCGACGCCGGTGACGCAGGCGCTGGCGGACCTGGTGCGGGCGGGGGAGGTTCAGGGGTCAGGCGCCTGAACGAATGGTGGGAATTGGCGAGCCGTCCGAATGGTCGGAATGACTGGAGATCGGGGGTGAGCGGACTCCCGAAACAAGCTGCGCACGTCGGTAACGGAACGCCTTCTAGCGAGAGCGCCTTTCAATTAGTGCTGAACGCTTGCGCGCGTCTCGCACTATCGATCTTAATACTTGACCCTTCGACCGCGCCTTTCCGCTTGGCTGATCCAATAACTCATTTGATGACAATGAGGCGACTACCTCTTCTGCAGCCCTGAAGCCGTTGGCCCAATAGTCGTTCATCCGACCGAATTCTTGCATGGAACGTGCTTCAAGTTCTCTGATCAACCTTGATTGCACTTGGCCCGCAACCCGATGCTCCGAGTCCTTGCGATGCTCCGCAAATAGCACCGCAACCTCTTCAACAAGGGCAGGAATCGCCTCGATCTTGAGGCGGCTCAATAGCCGTCTTGCTGCCAGTCTATCGACCTCCCAACACCGAGACTCGCTCATGCCCCAATTCCCCCAAAGACGGTCGTGATTAGTGACACGTATGGCTCAAGCCCGAAAGTAGACATTTGCTCTGAAGGCGGCTCTGTTGGCGCGTCCGGAACGTCCGTTTTCGAGCAGAATGTCTGGCAACCGGACATCATACTCAATGCCCCCTACCCCTCCAGCGCCAGCAGCGCGAAGCTCGCCAGCCAGTGTTCGCCCATGTAGTCGCCCGCGACGTGCGGCAGGCTGGCGGCGAGGTGATCGCGCGCGGCCTGCTGCGCCAGAGCGCTCACCGGATGCCTCTCGCCCAATGCCTTGGCGATGGCGCGCCAGCACCATGCGCGGCTGAGGTTGAGACCGTCGAGGTGCGCGATCTTGCCGTCGCTGCGGTCGCTGACCGTGGCGGGGACGAACAGCGTTGCGGGCTCGCGCGAGGCGAGGCGCGGCAGGAAGGTGGCGAACCACGCCGCGAAATGCTCCCCCAGCACGCGGCTCATTAACGTCGCTTCCATCAGGGCGGGGCTGAGGAATTCGTCGCCGCTCGGCTCCCATGCCTGGCAGTCGCGGTCGTTCGCGAACCACCCGCGCGCCTTGTCGTCGATCAGCGACGCCAGCGCGGGGTCGCGCGGCTCGGCCCAGCCGCGCGCCAGCGTCAGCGCGAAGGCGATGTTGAAGTGCGTGCCCACGCGCAAGGGATAGGTCAGGCGCGGCAGGAAGCCGTGGAAGCGCTCGGCGAAGGCTAGCGCCAAGGGCTCCAGCGCCGCGCCCCAACCCGCCTCGTGCCGCGTCGCCTCGTCGTGGAGCGCCAGCAGCCACGCCCAGCCATAGGGCCGCTCGAACCCGGCGGACATCGGCCGTGCAAGGAACGCCAGCTCGCCCGCGACCTTCTCGGGCACCAGCATCTCGTCCGCCCGCGCGCGCACGGCGGCGGTCTCGGGCAGGTCCGGATAGAGGCGCGCCAGCCGCAGCACCTGCCAGTAGCCGTGGACGCACGAATGCCAGTCGAAGCTGCCGTGGAAGATCGGGTGGTTCTCCCAGTGCGGGCGCACGTCCTCTGGCCCGGTCATCACCAGGTCCGCCTTGTAGGGATAGCGCTTGCCGAGGTGGCCCAGCGTCAGCGCCATGAAGCGCGCGGCGGTTTCTGCGGTCAGTCGGGTCATTTCGGAAAGGCCAGCCACCAGATGAGGAACACGTTGACCGCGAGCAGCGGGATCGCCGTGGGCACTTGCGCACGGATCACGCCATTGCGGTCTTTCAGTTCGAGCAGCGCGGCAGGCACCAGGTTGAAGTTCGCCGCCATCGGCGTCATCAGCGTGCCGCAGAACCCCGCGAGCATGCCGATCGCCGCGACCGCCGCCGGGTTGCCATGGTGGCCGTGGATCAGCATCGGCAAGCCGACCGCCGCCATCATCACCGGGAAGGCAGCGAAGGCGTTGCCCATCACCATGGTGAAGGCCGCCATGCCCAGCGCGTAGATCGCCACCAGCGTGAACAGCCCCGCGCCCGGCGCCGCCTCGCCGATCAGCCTGCCTACCACGTCGCCCACCCCCGCCGCCGCGAAAATCGCGCCAAGGCTCGCCAGCATCTGCGGCAGGATCGCCGCCCAGCCGACCTGGTCCATCAGCCGCCGGCCGTCGCGCAAGGGCATCATGGCCGGCGCGCGAAGCACGACATGACCGATGAGGAGCGCAAGGATCACGCCCAGCGCCAGCGAGATCAGCGTAACCTGCTTCGCCTCGACCAGCCCCGGCACGTGTTTGAACCCCAGCGTCCCGGCGAGCGCGGTCAGCGCGATGACCAGCGCGATGCCGAACAGCCTGTTGCCGAATCGCGCCGCGCCCTCGGCGCGCTCCGCAGCATCCTCGATCGGCAGCGTGCGGTGTTTCAGGCCGCCCAACGCAGCGATGGCGACGAGCGCCAGAACGAGCAGGCCGTTGCCGAAATCGCCCAGCCGGTCGCCTGCGAGCATCGACAAGGCAAGCAGCGCCCAGAACGCCGAAGCGCCGATCCCGAGCCGCTTGTCGAACAGCCGCAGCAGCGCGAAGCCCGCGAAGGCAATTCCCGCGAAGACATAGACCCATTGCAGCGTGATCATCCCGCGTCCTCACCCTTCGCAGCCACATCTTTCGCGAGCTTGCGGTCGAGCCGCCACAGCCGGAAGCCGTGGATCAGGAAGGCCGAGATCGCGGTCGGGATCGCCCAGACCGACAGGTGGAACGGCTCGATGCTGATGCCTTCCTGCTCGAGCAGGCCCTTCATCAAGAGGATCGAGCCGATCGCGAGGAAGATGTCCTCGCCGAAGAACAGCCCGATATTGTCGGTCGCGGCGGCGAGCGCCTTGATGCGTTCCTTGCCGTCCTCGCCGGTCACGCCCTGCTTCTCCGCCGCCGCCTCGGCCATCGGCGCAAGCAGCGGACGCACCGTCTGCGGATGTCCGGCGATCGAGGTGAGGCCCACCGCGGCGGTAAGCTGGCGCAGCAACAAGTAACCCGCGAGCAGCCGCCCGGTGGTCGCGCCCTTCATGCCCGCGATGATCGAGCGGGCGCGCTCCTGCAGCCCCCTGGCCTCGAGCATGCCGATCACCGGCAGGACCAGCCAGATCACCGAGATATAGCGCGTATCGTTGAACGACTTGCCCAGCATGGCGATGATCGCGACCGGGGCCATCCCCGCCGCCATCCCCGTCGCCAGCGCGGCGGCGACCACGACCAGCAGCGGATTGAAGCGCAGCACGAAGCCCGCCGCGATAATGACGATGCCGATCAGGACCATCATTGGCCGAACCCTCCCCCGCCTGGCGTTTCGATCACGAAGACGTCACCCGGCCCGACCTCGACCGAGGCGGTGGCGGGCAGATCCTCGACCGTGCCGTCGGCGCGCTCGACGCGGTTGGCGCCCGGCGCGCCGTCGGCTCCGCCCGCGAGGCCGAATGGCGGCACGCGGCGGCGGTTGGAAAGGATGCCCGCTTCCATCGCCTCGAGGAACCGCACGCGCCGCACCGCGCCGTCGCCGCCGTGGTGCGCACCCTTGCCACCCGATCCGCGCCGGATGGAAAACTCCTCCAGCAGCACCGGAAAGCGCGTCTCCAGAACTTCGGGGTCGGTCAGGCGGCTATTGGTCATGTGCGTCTGCACCACGTCCGCGCCATCGAAATCGGGTCCAGCGCCCGACCCGCCGGCAATCGTCTCGTAGTACTGGTGCGCGGCGTTGCCAAAGGTGAAGTTGTTCATCGTCCCCTGCGAGCCCGCCATCGCCCCCAGCGCGCCGAACAGCGCGTCGGTCACGACCTGGCTGGTCTCGACATTGCCCGCGACGACGGCGGCGGGCGAACGCGGGCGCAGCATCGAGTCCTCGGGGACGCGCAAGGTCAGCGGGCGCAGGCACCCTTCGTTCAGCGGCACGGCGTCGTCGATCAGTGTGCGCACGACGTAGAGTACCGCCGCGCGCACAACCGGCAGCGGGGCGTTGAAGTTGTCGGCAAGCTGCGGCGAGGACCCGGCGAAGTCGATCACCGCGCTGCGGGCCTTGCGGTCGATCGTCACCGCGACGGAAACCTGCGCGCCGTTGTCCATCCGGTAGGTGAAATGCCCGTCCGAGAGCCGCCCGATCAGCGCGCGCACCGCCGCTTCGGCGTGGTCCTGCACGTGGCCCATGTAGGCGTCGACCACCGCGCGGCCCTGCCCTTGCGCGATCCGCCGCAACTCGTCCGCGCCGCGCACGCAGGCCGCGACCTGCGCCTTGAGGTCGGCGACGTTCTGACCGGGATTGCGCGAGGGCCAGCGCCCGCTCGAGAGCAGAGCGCGGATTTCGGCCTCGCGGAAACGTCCGCCCTCGACAAGCTGCACCGTGTCGAGCAGCACCCCCTCTTACTCGAGCGTGCGGCTGC
>JAJXVK010000102.1 GCA_021782155.1 Pseudomonadota bacterium | reverse complement strand
GGTTGACCTCGGCCAGCGTCGCGGGATCGAAGCTGCGGTCGGGGAACAGCCCCATCAGCTTCGAGATGTTGGCCTGGATCAGGTGGATCGAGGTCGATTCCAGCGGTTCGAGGAAGCCGCTCGACAGGCCGATGGCGACGACGTTCCTGTTCCAGTGCAGCTTGCGCCGTCCGGTGACGAAGCGCAGCTGCCGAGGCTCCCCCGCAGGCGCGCCATCGAGGCTCGTAGCGAGGACGGCGACGGCATCACTGTCCGAAACGAAGGCGCTGCTGTAGACATGGCCGTTGCCGATGCGGTGCTGAAGCGGGATGCGCCATTGCCAGCCGGCCTCGCGCGCGGTGGAGCGCGTATAGGGCAGCAATGGGCCAGTACTCTCGCAGGGCATCGCCACGGCCCGGTCGCAGGGCAGCCAGTGCGTCCACTCCTCATAGCCGGTCGCCAGCGCGCCCTCGATGAGCAGCCCGCGGAAGCCCGAGCAGTCGATGAACAGGTCCGCCTCGAGCGTGCGGCCGTCCTCCAGCGTGACGCCGGTGACGAAGCCGGTCTCGCCGTCCTGCCCGACGCTCGCGACTTTGCCTTCGACCCGCGTCACGCCGCGCGCCTCGGAAAACTTGCGCAGGTAGCGCGCGTAGAGGCCCGCGTCGAAATGGTAGGCATATTCGAAGGTCGACAGGACATTGCGCTGATCGGGCGACGGCTGTGCGAAACGCCCCTCGCGCGCGATCGCCCAGGCCATCGAATGCTCGTCGAGCGAGGCGGTTTCGCCCGCTTCGCGCGCTCGCAGCCAGTACTGGTGCAGCGGGACGATGTCGAAGTTGCGCCCGTGCGGGCCGAAGGGGTGGAAGTAGCGGTTGCCTTCCTTCGCCCAGTCGACGAATTCGATGCCCAGCTTGAAGGTGCCGCGCGTCTCGCGCAGGAACTCGCGTTCGTCGATGCCCAGCGTGTCGTTGAACAGGCGGATTGGCGGGATGGTCGCCTCGCCCACTCCGATGGTGCCGATCTCCTCGGATTCGACGAGCGTGACCGAGCAGTTCTCGCGCAGCATGTGCGACAGCATGGCCGCCGTCATCCAGCCCGCTGTGCCGCCGCCGACGATCAGGACCGAGCGGATGCGGCGGTCGCCGGGATCCGAAGTTCCGGTTGCTGTTCCGGCCGTGGCGTCGCTTCCTTCCATTTCACTCTCCCGCCAGTGGCGTCGCATCTCCTACAAAACGAAAAGGCGGGCCGGAAGCAATTGCATTCCGGCCCGCCATTCGGTCAGGCCCCCGTCATCGACCCGAAGGACCCGCAAGCAGCTCCGATCAGAAGCTGAACTTGGCCGAGACCGTCGCCATCCGTCCGTAGGCCGCCGAGGCGGTGCCGACGAAGCTGTTGCCGGAAACGATCTCGTTGGCGTTGTCGGGTCCGAGCAGCGCGACCTTGTTGAACAGGTTGTAGACGTTGAGGCCCAGCTCGAGATTCTTGATCGGCGTCACCTTGACGTTGGCGTTGACGATCGACGAGCCCGGGAACTGCACGTTGTTGCTGTTGGTCGTGCTGGTCACACCGGCGAGGTTGAGGCCCACCGAAGCGATGTCGCCTAGGTCGTAGTTCGCCGCGATCGAGTACGACAGGTCGGGGATGCCGTTGGAACGGATGAACGGACCCGTGTTCTGCGTCTGCTTTTTCGCCTTGTTGTAGGTCGCATTGGCGATCAGGCCGAAGGCGCCGTAGCGCAGCGTGCCGTAGAACTCGACGCCGGTCGTCTTGTACTTGTCCGAGATCGGGCAGGTGCCGCCGGCAAAGCCGAGCGGGCCGCAGACGTTGGGGTTGAGTTCGTAGGTCGTGATGTTGAAGTGGCTGCTGTAGCCGGTCAGCTCGACCGTATAGTGCGCGGCGCCGATGTTGCCGCGGTTCTTCAGGCCGATCTCGTACTGGTAGACGTTGTCCGAAACTGCGGTCTGGCCGGCCGTGTTCAGCGTGCCGTCGGCGTTGAAGTTGCCGCCGAACGTCAGGCGGTCGGCATTGAAGCGCGTGCCCTTCGAGGCGCGGACGAACAGGTTGAGGTTCTCGGTCGGCTTGTAGGACAGGCCCACCGACCACGAGGTCAGCGGCTTGGTGTAGTTGATCACCTCGGTCGCGCCATCGGGCAGGAAATAGGGCATCTGCACGGTCTGGGTGGCGCCGGTCACCGGGTTGACCGCGGTCTGGGCAAGGACGTGCGTCACGCCGCTGCCGTTGGTGCCCGAGCCCGAGCCGTGGTTGATGTCGTGGCGCACGCTCGCGTCGAGCTCGAAGCCGGAGGCGTCGAGGATCAGGTCGGCGTAGGGCGCGGTGTCCGAGAAGGTGTAGTCGTAGGTGCGCGAGCAGCAGCTGCCCCAGTTGTTGTTGTACCCGGTGAAGCCCGCCGCCGACAGGAGGTTGCCCGAAGCGTCGAGCAGGTCGATCGGCGAGGGATTGCTGCCCGAGGCCTGCGAATTGAACTGGTTGGGATGCCAGTCCATCGCGATCTTCTGGCTCATGAAGAACACGCCGGCGGTCAGGCTGGCCTTCACGCCCGAACCGAGCTCGGCCTTGCCGCTGAGCTTCAGATCGTTGGCGAAGCTGTCGAGGCTGCGGATGTTCGTCCAGACGTTGACGTTGTTGTTGTAGAACGCCTCGGCCACGTCCTTGCCCTTGTTCGGGCCGGCCGAATACACCGCGCGGGCGACTGTCGCGCCGTTGACCGTCGAACCGATCAGGTTGGTGATCGGCGAGATGCTGAAGAAGTTCGAGGCGAACCCGCCGCTCATGCTCGAATAGCGGGCGTTTTCATCCAGGCGGAGCGCGTCGCTGAACTCGTAGTGCAGCTGGCCCTGGAGGTTCTTTTCCTTGGTGGTGATGCCCGACAGCGGCACCGAGGCGAGCCCGCCGCTGTTGTAATCGACGTACTTCACGTTGGTATTGTACAGCGAATAGTTCGACCGGTTGCGGATGTCGAAACCGGGGCAGGTGCCGAGGTTCGACGCGGTGGTACCGCTGATCGAACCGCAGATCAGGCCGCCGGTGTCGTTCGGCTCCTGCGTGTCGGCCACCTTGAACAGCAGCCGGAAATAGCCCTGGCCGCCGTCGAACTCCTTGGTGACGTTACCCTTGATCACGTAGGAATCGCTGACGTTGTAGCCGGCATGGTGGCCGCCGTGACCGACATCGTAAAAACCGCCGATGTTGTAGTACATCGAATCGCTGATGGAGCCGGAATCGAGGAAGCTGAACTTCTTGTAGTCGTAGTTCGTGCCGGCTTCGACCTGCACGTAGCCACCGTCCGAACGGCCGGTCTTGCTGATGTAGTTGACCACCGCGCCCGGCGCCTGGCTGGCGAGCGTCGCCGCGGTGCCGCCGCGGATCGCCTCGACGCGCTCGTCGGTCGGAGTGAACTTCGTCCAGTAGTCGTTGTTGCCGAACTGGATGTCGCCGTAGAGCGTCAGCGGCAGGCCGTCTTCCTGCAACTGCACGAAGGTGGCGCCGCCGGTGGCGACCGGCAGGCCGCGCACGGCGAAGTTGCCGTTGCCGCCCGGCCCCGAGATGTTGGGCTGCAGGCCCGGCAGGAGGCGCAGCAGGTCGCCTTCGGACTGCGGGTGGAAATCCTTGATGACGCCGGCGTCGACCGACGAGATCGAGACCGAGCTGTCGAGCTTGGTCTTGTTGCCGACCGAAGCCGTCACGACGATGGTGTTGAGCGTGTCTCCGCCGGTGCTGTCGTCCGAAGACGAAGTGGCCGGGGTGGCGGTGCCCTGGGCCAAGGCCGGGACAGCCGTCAGCATGCCAATGGCCAGCGCGGCAGTCGAAACCATCGAAATCGGAAGTGTGCGTCGCATCAAAGAAGTCCTCTCCCTAGCCGCAGGCCGATTGACTCGAAGCCTGCTCCGAATTGGCTCATAACGATTGCCGCAATCGATTGCAATATGACATTGGCAATCGATTGAAGTTTTTTTGCGGCCCAGCTTGCATGGACTCATCGTTCGCCTAGAGTGGCCCGATGGAATACGACCGTCCCGGAACAACGGCGCAGGCCGCCGCACCACGCCGTGTGCGAAACATCGCGGAGCTGGCGAAGATCGCCGGGGTCTCGGCGGGCACGGTATCGCGCGCGCTGGCAGGCAAGGACCTGGTCAACGCGGAAACGCGCGAGCGCATCCAGGCGCTGGCGCGCGAGCATGGCTTCCGCCCCAACCAGATGGCGCGGCGCCTGCGCACCCAGCGCACCGGCGTGATCGGCGTGGTCATCCCGCTCGGCCACGAACGCCGCCAGCACATCTCCGACCCGTTCTTCATGTACCTGCTCGGCCTGCTCGCCGACGAACTGACCGAGGGCGGGTACGACCTGATGCTCTCGCGCGTCGTCCCCGGCGATGCCGAGTGGCTCGACCGGTTCGTCGATTCGGGCATGCTCGACGGCGCCATCGTCATCGGCCAGTCCGACCAGTTCGCGGTGATCGAGCGCGTCGCCGAGCGCTACCTGCCGATGGTCGTCTGGGGGGTCCGCAGCCCCGGCCAGAAGCACTGCTCGGTCGGCTCGGACAACATCGAGGGCGGCAGGCTGGCAGCGCGCCGGCTGATCGAGCAGGGCTGCCGCAGGATCGCGTTCTTCGGCGACCCCAACGCCATCGAGATCGCGCATCGCTACGAAGGCGTCCAGCGCGCGGTCGCCGAGGCGGGCCCGGACTGCAGCGTCATCGACTTGCCCACGCACCTTTCGAGCGACGAGATGGACGCCCAGATCGCAAGCTATCTCGACGGTCCCGCGCGCGAGGTCGACGGCATCGTCGCCGCCTCCGACACGATCGCGGTCAGCACGGTGCGGCTGCTGCTCGAACGCGGCATCGCCGTGCCCGGCGACGTGCGCGTGATCGGTTTCGACGACCTCCCGCTCGCCTCGCAGACGGTGCCGCAGCTCACCACCATCCACCAGGACATCGCCCGCGGCGCCAAGATCATGGTCGACAGCCTGATGCGCCGCATCGCCGGCGACCATGTCGCCTCGACCGTCATGGACCCCGAACTGGTCGTCCGCGCCTCGGGCTAGGCCGTTACTTCGGCTGCGCGATCTCCACCCGGTCGCCGTCGAAGCGCAGCCGGAACGCAGGCGACGGGGTCCCGCCGAAATGCGCGCGGCGGAATTCGGGGGTGGCCGTCATGGCATTCTCGCCGGTGCCCCAGTAGTTGACGAAGCCGCGGACATCGCCCTCCCCCGTCACCCACCAGCTATAGGCCTGCGCCGGGGTCGAGGCTGGGTTCGCCGCGACCAGCCCGTTGCCGTTGAGCGGCTTCCACGGACCGGCCAGCGCCTCGGCCACCATGCCGTAAAGCCCGTTCGGCCCGGCGCTGGCGGGATCGGCGAAGGTGTGGCGCTGGGTCGACCAGAACAGGTAATAAAGCCCGTCGCGAACGACCACGCAGGGGCGTTCCAGCTCGTTGTTCACGCCGATCGCATCGACCAGCGGATGGTCGAGCGACCAGGCTCCGTCGCGCCAGGTGGCGCTGCCGACGACCCCGTTGAAGGCATCGCCGGACCAGGCGGCGCTGGCGGTGAACAGGATGTGCGAAAGGCCGGTCGCGGGATCGCGGAACCAGGCCGGGTCGCGGAACGCCTTCACCGTTCCCGCGTGCCCGTCCGCCTGCGTGACGCGGACATAGCGCCGCTCGTCGGCGACGATGATTTCCTCCGGCACCCCGAACCCGCATGGACCCGCAGCGCCGAGTTCGCCCCGGGCAGCGAACAGGCGCTGCTCGAAGGAAAACGGACCGCCGTTGCGACCGGCGGCAGTGAAGTGCAGGATGCAAGTGCGACCGTCGTCGAACAGCACGGCCGAGCCCGCCCATTCGCGGCTGCCCGGGCTCGTCGCGGGATCGAGCACGTCGCCGTGGTCGCGCCAGCCCTCCTCACCGAGCGAAGCCAGGCGGATGCGCGCCTGGTGGTGACGCTCCTCGGGATCGGCGAGCTTCGGCGACGAGAGGAAGAACCACCATTGCCGCCCGGCGTGGACGACCGTGCGTCCGTCCTCGTGCTGCAGCGGCCAGCAGTCCCACAGGTCGAGGTCGGGCAGGATCGGGCGCACGTCGCCCGGCCCGATCGGGTCGATCACCGGCACTGCCGCAAAGTCCTGCGGACGCCAATGGCTGATACTGTCGGCGGAACTCATCGGGTCCCTGGCCCCTTGTACGGTCATTGCTGCGAATATCTCCGGTCGGTCGATCAGCCCTGGCGGCTCTCGACCATGATGTCTGGGGCTGCGCCCGCGGGCGTGCGGTAGGTCCGGAGCAGGTCGCTCCGGACGGTGTCGATCCTGTCGGCGGTCATCAGCGCGACAACCGCCCCGCCGAACCCGCCGCCGGTCATGCGCGCGCCGCCGGCTCCGCCGATCAGTCTGTCCAGCTGCTCGACGAGGCGGTCGACCTGCGGCACGCTCACTTCGAAGTCGTCGCGCAGCGAACGGTGGCTCTCGCCGAGCAATCGCCCGGCGGTCGCGATGTCGTGATGTTCGACCGCCTCGACCATCGCCGCGGTGCGCGCGATCTCGCTGGCGACGTGGCGCGCGCGGCGCTGCACGACCGGGTCGAGCGCGGCGGCCTCGACCATCGGCAGCGCCGCGTCGCGCAGGCTCGCGACCCCGAGCGCCTTCGCCGCGGCTTCGCATTCCAGCCGGCGCCGGTTGTAGTGTCCGTCCACCAGCTCGCGCACGACGCCCGACTGGACGATCATCACCGCCCAGTCCGGCGGCAGCGCGACCTGGCGCGTGGCAAGGTCGCGGCAGTCGAGCAGCAGGGCATGGCCGGGCTGTCCAGCCGCGACCGCCACCTGGTCCATGATCCCGCAGCGCACTCCGGCGAAGCGGTGTTCGGCCGCCTGCGCCGCCAGCGAAAGCGCGATCGGGTCGGGTGCCTCTTCCCCTGCAGCAGCGGCCAGCGCCCGGCCGACCGCGACACACAGCGAGGCCGACGAAGAAAGCCCCGAGCCGCGCGGGATCGACCCCGCGATCACCAGATCCGCGCCCGCGACCGGAAGCCCGCGATCCGCCATGCAGACCGACATCCCGCGCAGGTAAGTACGCCACCCGCTCGCCGCGGGCAGGTCGGGCGACAGCGCGAAGTCGTCTTCCTCGCCCTCGAAATCGAGCGCGCGCGCAGCGACGCGTCCGTCCTGGCGCGCGCGCCAGGCGATGGCCGTTCCGGCCGAGATCGCCAGCGGCAGGACCAGCCCGTCGTTGTAGTCGACATGCTCGCCGATCAGGTTGACCCGCCCCGGCGCGAAAGCGACGCCGGACGGCGCAGCGCCAAATCGTGCGGCAAAGGACGCGGCGACATGGTCCGCGAGAGTGGCGGGTGCCAGCGCGATCATGCGATCGCCACCGCGCGCAGCCGTTCTGCCGCGCTTTCGGGCGTCAGGTCGCGCTGTGTTTCGGCCAGCAGCTCGAACCCGACCATGTGCTTGCGCACCGTGGCCGAGCGCAGCAATGGCGGCAGGAAGTGCGCGTGCAGGCGCCAGTGCCCGGTGTCGCCGCCCAGGCCGTGCGGCGCGCCGTGCCACCCCATGGAATAGGGAAAGTCGATGTCGAACAGGCCATCATATCGGGCGAGCAGCTTGCCGAGGATTCGGGCGAGCTGGTCGCGGTCTTCGTCGTCGAGCTCTTCGAGCCGCGCTACGGACCCGCGCGCGACGAGCAGCGTCTCGAACGGCCAGGCCGCCCAGTGCGGGACCACGGCCAGCCAGCGCGCGTTGGCCTCAACCACGCGCGCGCCCAGCTCAAGCTCGGCCGCGCAGACGTCGTCAAGCAGCACACGGCCCTTGCGTTCCAGCCAGGCGCGCTGCTCGCGGTCTTCCCTTGCTACAAGTTCGGGTACGAAGTCGCTCGCCCAGGCCTGCCCGTGCGGATGCGGCGAGGACGCGCCCATCATCGCGCCCTTGTTCTCGAACAGCTGCGCGTGGCTCCAGCGCGCGCCCAGCTCGGCAGAAAGCGCGCACCAGCAATCGACCACCCCGCGCCGCGCGCGGTCATCGAGCCGCGCCAGCGTCGCGCCGTGGTCGGGCGCGAAGCAGATCACCCGGGCCTCGCCGCGCGCCGGCACCGCTTGGAAGATGCTGCCGTCGCCTTCATCGGCGCTTCCCGCCTCGGGCAGGAGCGCGGCGAAGTCGTTGGTGAAGACGAAAGTCCCTTCATAGTGGGGATTGGCCTCGCCCGTCGCGCGCAGGTTGCCGGGGCACAGATGGCACGACGGGTCGTGCGCCAACGGCCTCGGCTGCGACGGCGGCGCGGTCTCGCCCTGCCACGGACGGCGCGCCCGGTGCGGGGAAACCAGCAGCCACTCGCCGGTCAGCAGGTTGCGGCGGCGGTGGGGGTGGTCGCTCAGACTCATGCAGGGGTCCGGACTTGGAAGATGGCGACGGTTTCCGCCTTCATCGGCGGCAGCGGCAGGCCGGCATGGGCCAGCCACGACCTGTCGAAGCGGACGGGTGCCGCGCGCATGTCGTCGAACAGCGAAGCGGACGGAGGCTGGTGCGGGCCGTCGCCGCCGGCGATGCGCAGGAGCTGCACTTCGGCCGCGCCCTCGCCCGCAAGGAAGGGCAGCGGCAGCGGTTGCGGGTGGCGGTCCTGCGCGGGGTCGCGGCGGATCGCGAACAACAGGAACTCGTCCGCGCGCCCCTGCGCCTGCCAGACGAGGCCGTCGGCGCCCTCGCCCAGCCAGACATGCCCTGCATGCAGCACGTCGCGCCATTGCTTGTGGAAGCCGATCCAGTCGGCCAGTTCGTCACGCTCCGCCTCGGACAGCTTGCCGGGATCGAGCTCGACGCCCAGGTGGCCGGGCATGGCCACGGCGGCGCGGAATGGCATCGACTGGCGACGGCCCGTCGCATGCGCCGGGCTCGCGCCGATGTGCGCGCCCATCATCTCGGGCGGGAGAAAGGCGAGGAAGCCGCGCTGGATCGGCACCCGGCTCACCGCGTCGATATTGTCGCTGGTCCAGAAGCGATGGACGTAAGGCGCGAGCCCCGCGTCGCTGCGCCCGCCGCCGCCCGCGCAGCCTTCGATCTCCACGCCCGGATGCGCGGCGCGCAGGCGGGCGAGCAGTTCGTATGTTCCACGCACCTGCCGCTCGCCGCCGGCGGGGGCAAGATCGCGGTTGTGGTCCCACTTGAGGTAGCCGACCGACAGTTCGCGCAGCAGCGTGTCGATCGCGGCGAAAAGGTACTCGCGCACGTCTGCGCGGCCCATGTCGAGCACCAGCTGGTTGCGCGCCGTCGGGCGCGCGCGCCCTTCCGCGGCCAGCGCCCAGTCGGGGTGCGCGCGGTAGAGGTCGCTGTCCGGACTGATCATCTCCGGCTCGACCCACAGGCCGAATTCCATGCCGAGCGCGGTGACCTTCGCGGCCAGTGCGCCAAGTCCTTCGGGATACTTGCGCGGGTCGGCAGTCCAGTCGCCCAGGCCCGCGGTATCGTCGTCGCGATTTCGGAACCAGCCGTCGTCGAGCACGAAGCGTTCGACGCCTGCCGCCGCCGCGCTCTCGGCGAGCTGTACGATGCGGTCGGTATCGTGCCGGAAGTAGCAGGCTTCCCAGCTGTTGAGATGGACCGGACGCGCGCGCATTGCCCCGCCCGGCCAGCGAACGAGGCCGCGCACTGCCTCGTGCTGCAAGGCGCTTGCCCCGTTGCGGCCGCGCGTCGAGACCGCGATGAGCGCATCAGGGGCGGTCCATGCCTCGCCCGGCTGCAGCACGACCTCTCCGGGCCGCAGGGCAACACCGAGCGACAGTGTCCAGCAGCCCTCGTCGTCGCGTTCGACAGCGATGCGGCTGTCGCCCGACCAGGCGAGCTGCGTGGCATGGACGAGTCCGGCGTCGCGCGTCGCTCCGGGCCCGAGGACGACCAGTGCGGGCGGCCCGCCGTGTCCCGAAATCCCGCGCCGCCCTTCCCTCGCCCACGCGTGCAGGGGCATCGGCTCGACGCATTCGACGAGCTCGGCGTTGTGGCGGCCACGCCACGAGACCAGCGAGGCGGACGATGCGGGCAGCGGCACCAGCGCGCTCGCCAGCCAGTCGAGCGAGTGCGGCCCGTCGCCTTCGTTGCGAACCGTCGCACCAAAGCGGAAGGCCCCGCCATCGGCGAGCGAGATGCGCTGTTCGAGCACCACGCCGGTTCTGCCGTCGCGCGAGGTCACGCGCAGGCTCTCGCCGGCCTGATCGACCTCCACATCGTCGAACACCACGACGTTGGCCGGTCCATCCACCCTCACGGAAAGCGCCGCCGGGCCGAACCAACCGGCCCCGTTCACCGGCGCGAGCGACAGCGGCACGTCATTGTCGAGCGAGAACGACGCGGGTGAGCGCTGCTTGCCCAGCGGCTGGAGGCACCGGCTGTCGACCCCGGCGCCGAAGTGCCGCCACAACGGCGGCATACTGTCGCGGCACTCGAGCACGAGGCTTGCCTCGCGCGTGCCCAGCGTAAGGAAACTCGGTGCCATCAGGCCGCCGAGAGTTCCGGAGCGACGGCACCCGCGCGGCCTTCGCGCACCCACATCACCGATGCCGCGGCGAGGATCATGC
>JAJXVK010000101.1 GCA_021782155.1 Pseudomonadota bacterium | reverse complement strand
GACGCCGGTGAAGCACTTCATGCGCTCGGCCACGCAGGACTGCGAGATCGGCGGCCAGCGGATCAGGAAGGACGACTGGCTGATGCTCGCCTACCAGTCGGCCAACCGCGACGAGGCGGTGTGGGACGATCCGTTCGAATTCCGCATCGACCGCGGCCAGAACCCGCAGATCGCCTTTGGCTACGGCGTCCATGTGTGCCTTGGCCAGCACCTGGCGCGCATGGAGATGCGCATCCTGTGGGAAGAGCTGTTCCAGCGCCTCAGGTCGGTCGAACTGAGCGGCACGCCGAGCCGCACGATCTCCAACTTCGTGTGCGGCCCAAAGCATGTGCCGATCCGCTTCACGGTGCAGTGAGATGAGCGCCCCTTATCGCAAGTGGCGCTGCCTCAACTGCGGCTTCATCTACGACGAGGAACTGGGCCTGCCCGGCGAAGGCATCGCGCCGGGCACCCGCTTCGAGAACATTCCCGAAGACTGGTACTGCCCCGATTGCGGCACCGAGAAGCAGGACTTCGAATTGATGGAGGATTGAGGGCATCCGGGCGCATCAGCGCCCGGACGCCATCTGCCTGCGCGTCTTACTTCTGCGCCTGCTTCATCAGCGCCGGGGGATAGCGCTCGCCTTCGATCTGCACCTTGCCCGCCGCTTCCTCGATCCGCGCGATGTCCGCGGCCGACAGCACGATTTGCGCCGAGGCCGTATTCTCCTCGAGCCGGTGGACCTTGCTGGTCCCCGGGATCGGCACGATCCACGGCTTCTGCGCCATCAACCATGCGAGCGCGATCTGGCCGGGGGTCGCGGAGACGTCGCGGCCGATCTCAGCCAGCAGGTCGACCAGCGCGGCGTTGTGGCGGATCGCATCGGGGGTGAAGCGCGGGATCGTGTTGCGGATGTCGCCCTCACCGAACTTGGCGTCCGCGCCGATCGCGCCGGTGAGGAAGCCCTTGCCGAGCGGGCTGAACGGAACGAAGCCGATGCCCAGTTCCTCGAGCGTGGGGAGGATTTCCGCCTCCACGTCGCGCGTCCACAGCGAATATTCGCTTTGCAGCGCGGTGACGGGCTGCACCGCGTGAGCGCGGCGGATGGTCTCGGCACTGGCCTCGGACAGGCCGAAATGCCTGACCTTGCCTTCGCGGATCAGGTCGCCGACCGTGCCCGCGACATCCTCGATCGGCACTGCGGGATCGACGCGGTGCTGGTAGAACAGGTCGAGCGTCTCGACGCCCAGCCGCCTGCACGATTCCTCGGCCACCTTGCGGATCTGTTCGGGGCGGCTGTCCATGCCCTGCATGATCGGGGTCCTGCCGGGCTGGATGTTAAAGCCGAACTTGGTGCCGATCGTCACTTCGCCCTTGAACGGGGCGAGCGCCTCGCCGACGAGTTCCTCGTTGACGTAGGGGCCATAGACCTCTGCCGTGTCGAAATGGGTGACGCCCAGTTCCACCGCCTTGCGCAGCAGCGCGACCGCGTCGGCATGACTGATCGGGCTGGTCTTGTTGTAGCTGAAGCTGAGGCCCATGCAGCCGAAGCCGATCTTCGAGACCTTCAGCCCCTGGCCGAGTGTACGCATTTCCATGTTCGTTCTCCTCAGGATTCACATGCAGGGAGGCCCAGCCGCCGCATCCGTTTCTCGCAATGCCTCTAGCTGTTTCGATTGCGCCGGATTAGACGGATAATTCTGCAATCGGCTATATCGGAAGCTTATCAATGCGGCGCGACGACCTGGGCGATCTCGCAACCTTCCTCGCCGTGGCCGAAGCGCGCAGCTTCACGCGCGCGGCGGCGCTGCTGGGCACCTCGCAATCGGCGATCAGCCAGACGGTCCGCAGGCTTGAGGAATCGATCGGACTCAAGCTGCTGACGCGCACCACGCGCCGGGTCGCGCCCACGGCGGCGGGCGAGCAGCTGATGGAGACGCTGCGCCCCGCGCTGGACGGAATCGATGCGCGGCTCGCGGCGCTCAGCGCGCTCAAGGACCGGCCATCGGGAACGGTGCGCATCACCTCCAGCCGCCACGCCGCGCATACCATCCTGATGCCCGCCGTGCTGGCGCTGCTGGAGCGGCACCCGGACGTGCAGGTGGAAATCTCGGTCGACGGCAAGCTGACCGATATCGTGTCCGAACGGTTCGACGCGGGCGTGCGCCTGGGCGAGCAGATCGAGAAGGACATGATCGCGGTCCGGATCAGTCCCGATTTGCGCATGGCGGTTCTGGGATCGCCGGCCTATTTCGCCGGACACGGGCGGCCCATGGCGCCGCAGGACCTTACGCACCACCGGTGCATCAACATGCGCTTCGAAACCCAGGGCGGGCTCTACGCCTGGGAGTTCGAGAAAGACGGTCGCGCGCTCAACGTGCGCGTCGAGGGCGCGCTGATCGTCAACGACGTGCCGATGATCCTTGACGCCGCCACGCAGGGTGCGGGTCTTGCCTGCGTGCTCGAGGACCAGGCCTGCGCGCACCTCGCGCAAGGCAGCCTCGTGCGCGTGCTCGAGGACTGGTGCCCGCCGTTCCCCGGATATCGCCTCTACTACCCCGATCGAAGGCAGCTCCCGCCCGCGTTTTCGCTGCTGGTCGATGCGTTGCGCTATCGCGGCGACTGATCGCTTCGGCAAACTTGACCGCACGCTTGAAAGAGGGCTTGTCCGCCCTCGCCCCCCGGTGCATCCTAACAACCGATAGCAAGGAGAGGATTCCCGTGGACTTCGAATTCACGGACAAGGTGAAGGGCCTTGTCGCCAGGCTCGAAACCTTCATGGACGAGCATGTCCATCCGGTCGAGCAAGCCTATCACGACTTCGTCCACGATCCCGCCAACCTGTGGCAGGAATGGCCGGGGATGGAGCCGCTCAAGGACAAGGCGCGCGCCGCTGGCCTGTGGAACCTGTTCCTCCCGCACGAATATGGCGCGTTCTCGCCCGGCCTCACCAACCTCGAATATGCCCCGCTGGCCGAGATCATGGGCCGCGTGCCCTTCGCCAGCCAGGTGTTCAACTGCTCGGCGCCCGATACCGGCAACATGGAGGTACTGGCGAAATACGGCTCGCCCGAGCAGCAGCAGAAGTGGCTCAAGCCCCTGCTCGATGGCGAGATCCGCTCGGCCTACGTGATGACCGAGCCGCAGGTCGCCTCGTCCGACGCCACGAACCTTGAACTCTCGATCACGCCCGACGGCGACGACTACGTTCTCAACGGGCGCAAGTGGTGGATCTCCAACGCGATGCACCCGCGCTGCAAGATCTGGATCGTGATGGGCAAGACCGATTTCGACGCCCCGCGCCACGCGCAGCACTCGCAGATCCTGGTCGAACCCGGCACTCCGGGCATCACGATCGTGCGTCACCTCACCGTGTTCGGCTCGCACAACTCGCCCGGCGGCGAATGCGAGCTGCGCTTCGACAACGTGCGCGTGCCCAGGGAGAACATGATCCTCGGACCCGGACGCGGTTTCGAGATCGCGCAGGGCCGCCTGGGGCCGGGCCGCATCCACCACTGCATGCGCTCGATCGGGCAGGCGCAGCGCGCGCTGGAGATCATGGCGCGGCGCGCCGACAGCCGCGTCGCCTTCGGCAAGAAGCTCGCCGACCAGTCCTCGATCCGGCAGGACGTGGCAAAGAGCTTCTGCGAGGTCGAGATGGCGCGCCTGCTCACGCTCAAGGCCGCCGACGCGATGGACCGCCATGGCAACAAGGTCGCCAGGGACCTGATCGCCGCGATCAAGGTCGTCGCCCCGCAGATGGCGCAGACCGTGTGCGACCGCGCGATCCAGGTCCACGGCGGGATGGGCGTGTCCGACGACACCCCGATCGCGAGCTTCTTCACGCTCAATCGCTTCGTGCGCATCGCCGACGGCCCGGACGAGGTCCACATGAGCCAGCTCGGCAAGCAGAAGATCAGGGAATACGTGTCGCTCAACCGGCCCTGAGAGGGCCGCAAGCGGGACAAAAGCGATGGGCTGGATCAAGAGGGGCGAGCGCTCGCTGGACGCCTCCGAGTCCGCGCAACGCCGATATCGGGCCGGGCGGCACCATCGCGGTGATCGGCGTGCAGCAGACGCAGCGCTTCCCCTTCCCGCTCGAACGCGCCTTCGCGGCGGGGCTCGCCTTCCGCACCGGCGCCGGCTCGGTGCCCGAGGAGTTTCCCGCGCTGATCCCGCCGGTCCAGCCGATCCAGCCGGTCCAGCCGATCCAGCCGGGTCGGCTCAAGCCCCCGAACGCTACGTCAGCCACCGCCTGCCGCAGAGCGAGGGCGCGAAGGCCTGCAGCCTGTTCGAGGTGCGCAATCACGGCGCGCTCAAGATGGTGCTGACGCCGGACTGAGACCAGGCACCGTCTCGCCCGTTACAATCCAATTGCAATTCGCGCGCCGATGCGGCTTGAAGGCGCGATGAGGGGCGACGGATTGCGATGAACGGCGAAAACACAACTGGCGCGGTCGATCCGGCGGAGCTGCTGCACCGCATCCTGAAGTTGCAGAACCGGCTGATCGCGCCGTTCTCGGTCCACCTCGAAAAGCGCTTCGAGGTGACGGTGAACGAGTTCCGCGTGATCATGCTGGTCGGCAGGTTGGCCACGACCGCGAGCCACGAACTCGCACAGATCACCGCGGTCAGCCCGATGAGCATCAGCCGCGCGGTGACCGCGCTCGAGAAGCAGGGGCGGCTGGAAACGCATGTCGACCCCGGCAACCGCCGCCGCAAGATCCTGCGCCTGAGCCCCGCCGGCGAGACGCTCTACCGCGAGATGCTGCCGACCACCGAGAAGGTGGCGGATTACCTGTTCCAGTCACTCGGCCCGGCCGAAGTCACCGCGTTCGGCAAGACGATCTCGGCGCTGATCGACAGCCTCGAGGCGGAGGACGAGGAAGGCCGCTCGAAGTTCCTTGAGGCAACACGGCCGGATTAGGGGGCGATGTTGCGGGGTGGAACCGCCCCCCATCGCAATTCCCCTCACTGCGGACACCAAGCCGGGGGTGCAACGTTGCGCGAATGCCCAACCCGTTCCGGCCTGCACCGCCGGCGGCGGCGCAAGTCTCGCCCCACTCCCGTTTGCGGGGTTGTTGGGGTAGGCCAGCGCAGCCTCCACGATTGCGACGCGTCCGCACGGACCGCTTCCGCGCCGGAATGGCGCCATAGCGGTCCCGAGTTGGCCGTTCGGATTTGTTCGCCCGGCGCTACTCGGTCAAATCGTTCCACGCGTCCTTGAGCTTCTCGAAGAAGCCCTTCGACTGCGGGCATTCCTCGCCGGTCTCGGTCTCCTGGAACTCGCGCAGGATCTCCTTCTGGCGAACCGAGAGCCTGGTCGGCGTTTCGACCTGCACTTCGATCACCATGTCACCGTGGCCGCGGCCCTGCAGCACGGGCATGCCCGCACCGCGCTTCCTGAGCTGCTTGCCCGACTGGATGCCGGCGGGAATGTCGACCGTGTGCCTGGCACCGTCGAGACCGGGAATTTCGATCTGCCCGCCGAGCGCGGCGGTGGTGAAGCTGATCGGCGCGTGCGTGATCAGCGTCGTGCCCTCGCGCTCGAACATGCGGTGGCGCCTGACGTGGACGAAGATGTAGAGGTCGCCCGCGGGCGCGCCGAACGGGCCTGCCTCGCCCTTGCCCGCCAGCCGGATGCGCGTACCCGAATCGACGCCGGGCGGAATCGAGACGTCCAGCGTCCGGGCCTTGTCGACCCTGCCTTCGCCGCGGCAGTCGCGGCAGGGCTTCTCGATCACCTCGCCGCGCCCGTGGCAGTTGGGACAGGGCCGCTCGACCATGAAGAAACCCTGCTGCGCACGGACCTTGCCGCGCCCGCCGCACAGGTTGCAGTGGCGCGCGGAGGTGCCCGGCTCGGCGCCCGAGCCGCCGCAGGTGTCGCAGGCCTGCGAAACCTCGACTTCGATCTGCGCTTCCTTGCCGTGGAACGCCTCTTCGAGGCCGATCTCCATGTCGTAGCGCAGGTCCGCGCCGCGCCGGGGCTGTGCCCGCCCGCCGCCGAAGGCGCCGCCGAAGATCGTCTCGAAGATGTCGCCAAGATCGCCGAAGTCGCCCGCGCCGCCAGAGAAACCGCCGCCGTTGCCCATGCCGCCCTGTTCGAAGGCGGCGTGGCCATAGCGGTCGTAGGCCGCGCGCTTCTGCGGATCGGAAAGGCAGGCGTAGGCGGCGCTGATCGCCTTGAACTTCGCTTCGGAGTCCTCGCAGCCCGGGTTCTTGTCCGGGTGGTAGCGCATGGCGAGGCGGCGATAGGCGGACTTCAGTGTCTTTTCGTCCGCGCTCCGCTCGACCTCGAGCAGTTCGTAGAAATCGGTTTGCGTGCTCAAGAGCTTGCCCCCAACAAACCCTCGTCACCCCCGCAAATGCGGGGGTCCAGTTCCAGCGATTGCCTTGCGGCGCGACTTTTGAACTGGATTCCCGCCTGCGCGGGAATGACGATCATGGGTTTATCTCCGCTGTCTGTCAGCCCTTGTTTTCGTCGACTTCCGAGAACTCGGCGTCGACCACGTCGTCGTCTCCGGCCGAGCCAGCCTCGGCGCCCGCGCCACCCGGCGCGGCGGCCGCGGCCTGTTCCTTCTCGTAGATCGCCTGGCCCATCTTCATGGCGACTTCGGTCAGCGCCTGGGTCTTGGCGGTCATCGCCTCGACCTCGCCGCCCTCGATCGCGGTCTTGAGCCCGGCCACGGCGGCTTCGACTTCGGACTTGAGCCCGGCGTCGATCTTGTCGCCGTGTTCGGCAAGCTGCTGCTCGGTCGCGTGAACCAGGCTGTCTGCGTTGTTGCGGGCTTCCGCCGCTTCACGCCGCTTCTTGTCCTCGTCGGCGAACTTCTCGGCGTCCTTGACCATCTGGTCGATGTCGGAGTCCGAAAGGCCGCCCGAGGCCTGGATCTTGATCTGCTGTTCCTTGCCGGTGCCCTTGTCCTTGGCCGACACATTGACGATGCCGTTCGCGTCGATGTCGAAGGTCACTTCGATCTGCGGCACGCCGCGCCGTGCCGGCGGGATGCCGACAAGGTCGAACTGGCCGAGGATCTTGTTGTCCGCAGCCATCTCGCGCTCGCCCTGGAACACCCGGATCGTCACCGCCTGCTGGTTGTCCTCGGCGGTCGAGAACACCTGGCTCTTCTTGGTGGGGATCGTGGTGTTGCGGTCGATCATGCGGGTGAACACGCCGCCCAGCGTCTCGATGCCCAGCGACAGCGGGGTCACGTCGAGCAGCAGCACATCCTTGACATCGCCCTGCAGAACGCCGGCCTGGATCGCCGCGCCCATCGCCACGACTTCGTCGGGATTGACGCCGGTGTGCGGCTCCCTGCCGAAGAAGTCCTTCACGACGTCGCGCACCTTGGGCATGCGCGTCATGCCGCCGACCAGCACGACATCGTCGATCTGGCTGGCGGAGACGCCGGCGTCGGCCAGCGCTTTCTTGCACGGGTCGAGCGTGCGCTGGATCAGGTCCGCGACCAGCTTTTCAAGGTCGGCGCGGGTGATCGTTTCGACGAGGTGCAGCGGGGTGGTGCTGCCGCCTTCCATGCGCGCGGTGATGAACGGCAGGTTGATCTCGGTGGTCTGCGCGCTCGACAGCTCGATCTTGGCCTTTTCGGCGGCTTCCTTGAGCCGCTGGAGGGCGAGCTTGTCGCTCTTGAGGTCCATGTTCTCCTTGGCCTTGAACTTGTCGGCCAGGTACTCGACGAGCTTGGAGTCGAAGTCCTCGCCGCCGAGGAAGGTGTCGCCGTTGGTCGACTTCACCTCGAACACGCCGTCGCCGATCTCGAGGATCGAGATGTCGAAGGTGCCGCCGCCAAGGTCGTAGACCGCGATGGTCTTGCCATCTTCCTTCTCGAGGCCATAGGCGAGCGCGGCCGCGGTCGGCTCGTTGATGATGCGCAGCACTTCAAGTCCCGCGATTTGCCCTGCGTCCTTGGTCGCCTGGCGCTGCGCGTCGTTGAAGTAGGCGGGCACGGTGATGACGGCCTGCGTCACGGTCTCGCCGAGATAGCTCTCGGCGGTTTCCTTCATCTTCTGGAGGATGAAGGCCGAGATCTGCGACGGGCTGTAGTCCTGGCCGCCGGCATTGACCCACGCATCGCCGTTCTTGCCCTTGGCGATGGTGTAGGGGACGAGTTCCATGTCCTTCCTGGTCATGGGATCGTCGAAGCGGCGGCCGATGAGGCGCTTCACCGCGAAAATCGTGTTGTCGGGATTGGTCACCGCCTGGCGCTTCGCCGGCTGCCCGATCAGTCGCTCGCCATCCTTGGTGAACGCGACGATCGAGGGCGTGGTGCGCGCGCCTTCCGAATTCTCGATGACCTTGGGCTTGCCCCCATCCATCACCGCGACGCAGCTGTTGGTGGTGCCGAGGTCGATACCGATAACTTTAGCCATGGTTTCCCCATTTCCTTCCGTGTGAGACACCGCGCGTGGGTGCTCCCCAAGGACTGGGCAAGCTCCGGTAGGCGGCTCTGATGCGGGCGATATAGGTGCGCTTTGACTTGGCACAAGGGCCGCGCATCACTACTTCCACGGCAATA
The DNA here is from genome assembly GCA_021782155.1 of Pseudomonadota bacterium. GTDB lineage: Bacteria > Pseudomonadota > Alphaproteobacteria > Sphingomonadales > Sphingomonadaceae > Novosphingobium. The sequence goes on along the minus strand of JAJXVK010000101.1, from coordinate 2,095 downwards.
ATCGTGCAGGAGCAGACCCGAAAATGCGCAAGTCCTTCCGCCTCGCCGGCATCGCCGCCGTTACCATACTCGCGCCGGGGCTTTCGGCCTGCGGGACCAAGGCGCCCGCGCCCGCCGCGAGTGAAACCGCCGCTCCCGGCGCGATGGGCCCCGCCGCGCCCGAAGGCGTCTCGGTGAGCGGCGCGACGGTCAAGCTTCCGGCGGTGGCGGGACGGCCCGGCGCTGCCTATTTCACGATCACCCAGAACGGGGGCTCGGCGCACAAGCTCGCCGCGGTCCACGTCGACGGCGTGGGCCGGGCCGAGATGCACGAAACGGTGATGGCCGGCGGCGTGTCGAAGATGCAGCCGGTCAAGGACGTGGCGGTCGAACCCGGCAAGCCGCTGGTGTTCAAGCCCGGCGGATATCATGTGATGCTCTTCGACGTCGACGCGAGCCTCAAGGCGGGCGGGACGACCGAGCTGACCGTCATCTTCGACAACGGCGACAAGGCCAGCACGCCCGCGAAGATCGCCGGTGCCGCCGACATGCCGGCGGGCGAAGGCGCCAACAACGGCGGCATGGCCGGCATGGATCATATGTGAGGCGATGACGGCGGCGGGGATCGATCATGCCTGCCCGGCAGGGGGCGCCCGGCCGCTGACGCCGGGCGAGATCTGTCTCGTCGGCTCGATGTTCGGCGACGCGGTCGACACCGCCGAAGTGACCGTGCGCCGCCGCCGCTGGTTTCCCCTGCAGCCGCGCCAGGTGGCGATGGCGCCGTGCGGGCACATCCATTTCCACCCGGCGGGATCGCTCTATCATGACGACTTCGCCGCCGCCTCGCTCACCATGCAGGGGCTGTTCCTGCATGAGATGACGCATGTCTGGCAGGCCCAGCACAAGGGCAGATGGTATCTGCCGCTGATGCGCCACCCGCTGTGCCGCTACGACTACTCGGTGCGCGCGGGCTGGCCGCTGGCGCGCTACGGGCTCGAGCAGCAGGCCGAGATCGTGCGGCACACCTTCCTGATACGGCAAGGACTCCGCCTCCCAGGGATGCCCGAGCGCGAAGTCCTCGAATCGATCCTGCCCTTCAAGGGCACGTGAACGCCCGGTAGGCGCTTCAGTCGGACTTCTTCGCCACCGCGACCATCGCGGGCCGCAACAGGCGGTCCTTGATCATGTAGCCAGCCTGGAGTTCCTGCACCACGGTGCCCGCCTCGTGCTCGTCGCTGGGCACTTCGAGCATCGCCTGGTGCTGGTGCGGGTCGAGCGGCAGGCCCTTGGCGGCGATGCGGCTGATGCCGTGGCTGGCGAAGACCTTGTCAATCTCACGCCCGGTCGCCTCGATCCCGGCGACGAAATTCTTCAGCCGCTCGTCCTCGCGCAGTTCGGCCGAGAGCGAATCGAGCGCGCGCGACAGGTTGTCGGCGACCGACAGGATGTCGCGGGCGAAGCCCGTCGCGGCATAGGCGCGCGCGTCGGCGATGTCCTTCTCCAGCCGCCGGCGCACATTCTGCGTCTCGGCGCGGGCATAGAGCACTTCCTGCCTGGCGGTGGCCAGTTCGTCGTTGAGCTTGCCGAGCGCCGCGTCGATCGAATCGAGCGCGGCCTCTTCTTCCTCGCCCCCGATCAGTTCTTCCGGCACGCCCTTGAGCTCGGCCTCTGCCTCTTCGTCGCGGGGCCGCGTGTCGTCACTGTTCATTTGCGCGAAAATCCGTCCTGTCCGATCAATTTGCCCAGCGAATGGGCGGTGAAGTCCACAATGGGGACGACGCGCGCATAGTTCAACCGCGTGGGGCCGATCACGCCCACCACGCCGACCACGCGCCCTTCCGCGTCGCGCCAGGGCGAGGCGATAACCGAAGAGCCCGACAAGGAGAACAGCCGGTTTTCGCTGCCGATGAAGATTCGCGCGCCATGCGCCTCGCGCGCGGCTTCGAGCACGCCGGCGATCGACTGCGCGTTCTCCAGCTCGTCGAGCAGAAGGCGCACGCGCTCGATGTCGCCCAGCGCGCTTTCGTCGAGCAGGTTCGCCTGCCCGCGCACGACCAGTACCGGGCGGTTCGCCGCATCGACGCTCCACACCGCGAGCCCGCGCTCGCCAAAGACG
>JAJXVK010000100.1 GCA_021782155.1 Pseudomonadota bacterium | reverse complement strand
CGAGAACAGCATCGTCTGGCGCGTGTCGGGCAGCTTCGAGCAGATGAACTCGATGTCGGGGATGAACCCCATGTCGAGCATCCGGTCGGCCTCGTCGATCACCAGCAGCTCGCACCCGGTGAGCAGGATCTTGCCGCGCTCGAACAGGTCCATCAGCCGGCCCGGGGTGGCGATCAGGACGTCGACGCCCTCGTTGAGCGCCTTGACCTGGTCGCCCATCTGCACGCCGCCGATCAGCAGCGCCATCTTCAGGTCGTGGTTGGTGCCGTACTTCTCGAAGTTTTCGGCCACCTGCTGCGCCAGCTCGCGCGTGGGGGCGAGGATCAGCGAGCGCGGCATCAGCGCGCGGCGGCGGCCATGCGCGAGGATGTCGATCATCGGCAGCACGAAGCTGGCGGTCTTGCCCGTGCCGGTCTGCGCGATGCCGATCAGGTCGCGCATCATCAGCACGCTGGGGATCGCCTGCGCCTGGATCGGAGTCGGGTCCGAATAACCGGCCGCTTCGACCGATTTCAGCAATTCGTCAGACAGGCCGAGGTCGGCAAAGCTCATGCAGCAGGGTTTCCGAAAAGCGGGGCGCGTCGGGCCAGGCCGGCGCGCGCCAGGTGTTCTGGTCGCATCCACCGGGGCGCAGCGCGTGCGCGTCCGGTTGGCGGCGCTATGCCGATTGGAACGCGCGAGTCAAGAAAATCGGCGAGATGCGGCGCATATGGGTCGGATCTGCGGCTATCGCGCAACGCGGAGCATTGCCCCAAGGATTGCAAAGTTCTTTGCATTATTTTCCGGCCCACCGGGATAACGTGCCCTGGCGACCCGGACGAATCCGGGCGGGCATTCCTGCCCACGGGAGAGAGACGGACATGGCGAACATCCGGGCGAGAGCCCTTACCCGCACCGCGGCATTCGCGCTGGCGGTCAGCACCGGCATGCTGGCGCTTCCCCCTGTGGTCCATGCCGCCGAACGCGGCGTGGTCGCCGGCCCGGGCGACGACAGCCCGATCAAGCGCGGCGATGCGCCCGGCTACGACTACCAGAACCAGTATATCGGCGTTCCCGGCAAGCAGGTTGCCGACAACATGGAGCCGGTGATCGATCACCCCGACCAGCAGGCGGCGGCCGAGGCCAAGCTCGCCGCGCTCCAGAAGAAGACCGGCAAGAAGCCCAACATCGTGGTCTTCCTGATGGACGACGTGGGCTACATGGACTTCGGCTTCAACGGCGGCGGCGCGGCGGTGGGCGCGCCCACCCCCGACATCGACCGCGTTGCCGACCAGGCACTGATCCTGTCGTCGGCCTATTCGCAGCCCAGTTGCTCGCCCACGCGCGCAACGATCCTGACCGGCCAGCTCCCGGTCCACCACGGCATCCTGCGCCCGCCGATGTACGGCGAGCCGGGTGGGCTCAATGGCAAGACCACGATCGCTGCGATGCTCTCCTCGCAGGGCTACGTGACGCAGGCGATCGGCAAGTGGCACGTTGGCGAGAACACCGGATCGCAGCCGCAGAACGTGGGCTTCGACGATTTCCGCGGGTTCCTCTCGGTGTCCGACATGTACACCGAATGGCGCGATCCGAACATCAACCCCGAAATCGCGCTCAGCCCCACGCGCACGAAGCTGATCGAGAACGCGCCCTTCGACAAATACGACGTCCATTCGCACAAGGGCGGCGGGATCGAGAAGGTCGGGCTCATCACGGTCGACTACATGAAGGACCTCGACCAGCGCTGGGCCGACTACGGCGTGGAGTTCCTCAAGAAGCAGCAGGGCAGCACGAAGCCCTTCTTCCTCTATTACAACACGCGCGGCTGCCACTTCGACAACTACCCCAACGCGAAGTACCTCGGCCGATCGCCGGGGCGGAACACCTACACCGACTGCATCGTCGAGATGAACGACATCTTCGCGCGGCTGTACAAGACGCTGCAGGACACCGGCGAGCTCGACAACACGATGATCATCCTCACCTCGGACAACGGGCCCGAGCAGGAGATCGAGCCCCACGCCAGGACGCCGTTCCGCGGCGGCAAGGGCTCGACCTGGGAAGGCGGCGTGCGCGCGCCGTTCTTCGTGTACTGGAAGGACATGATCAAGCCGCGCCGGTCCGACGGTCTGTTCGATTTCGCCGACATCCTGCCCACCTCGCTCGACCTTGCCGGAATCCGCGGCGCGGCGATCGGGGCGAAGATGGACAAGGGCCAGTACCTCGACGGTATCGATCAGGCTTCGTTCCTGCTCGCCGACCAGGGCGCCAGCAACCGCCGCTCGATCATCTACTACTGGACCAACCGGCTCGCCGCGGTCCGCATGGACGAATGGAAGCTGGCGCTGCTCGCGCAGGTGCCCGACGCGTTCACGATGAACGGCAACCACGGCGGCTTCACCGGCACCGTGATGAACACCAACGCCGGCGCGTTGTTCGACCTCTATACCGACCCGCAGGAGCAGAATTCGCTGACCATCCGCCACATCCCCGTCGCGATCGGGATCAGCGCGGAACTGGACCGCTACCGTGCCGTGCTCAAGAAGTATCCGCCGGACCAGCAGATCAACTTCTTCGGAAACTAGGCACGAGTCGTGAGGGGGGCTGGCCGCGCGTCCTGACTGGCGCGCGGTCAAACCGCGCAGGGTTCAATCCGCCGGGACCAGTTCGTGCAGGCGGCTGACCGCGCAAGTCATGCCCGAACGCGAGTGGAGCGTGTCGCGCCCGGCGCAGAGCATGCCGTCGCTGGTTGGTTCGAGATAAAAGCCCGAATAGAAGTCGCGCGCGCTGCACGCCTTTTCGAGGTTCGCGCCGACCAGCCTCTGGTCGCGCATGAACAGCACCAGCCGGTCGTCGCCGCCGATCTGCACCCCCCCGATCCCCGCCACCGGCAGGCAGCGCACCGATCGGCGTTCGACGAACCGCTCGACCATCGGACCCGATGGGATCGCCGCGAGCATGTCGCGCCGCGGGCTCGCCGGGGCGATGCGGATGGTGAGGTGCTGTTCGATGCGGATCTGGTCCCATGTCTGCGGACGCCAGGCCTCGGTCATCACGCTCCGCGCCGGGCCGCGCGGAACGCCGTCGGTGATCGGCTCGGGCGCGGGCCAGCGGGCCATGCGCCATTCGACCGAGGCCGCTCCGTCCGCCGCCGGCTCGTCGACGGCGGGCGGCGGCCCGTCGGCGACGCCCTGCAGGAGCATGGCCAGAGGCAAGAGTATCTGGGCGATTGCGGGCGTCATGGTCGCGTAAGTGTCTGCTTGTCCCTCGGCGGCGCGCCCTGATCGCGCCCAAATCTATGCCTGCCTCAATACCGCCATGATTTGAACAGGCGCTTAACTGCAATCGTACTTGCTCCGCCGCCGCCCGTTCCCTAGCGCAAAGCCCATGGACGAGGCGGCGGCAAGCGAATTCGTGGCGGCGGCGGCCGCGCTGCTGGGGCTGCGCGGCTGGACGCAGGACGCCGGCGCGCTCGAACCCTGGCTGACCGACTGGCGCGGGCGCTATACCGGGCGCGCGCTGGGCATGGCCTCCCCCGCAAGCCGCGACGAGCTGGCCGCCTTCGTCAAGCTCTGTGCCAGCCATCGCGTGCCGATCGTGCCGCAGGGCGGCAACTCCGGCATGTCGGGCGGCGCCACGCCCGATGACAGCGGCCGCGCGGTCCTGCTCACCACCCGCCGCATGAACGCCATCCGCGAGATCGACGCGGCCGCGCGCAGAGCGACCTGCGAGGCAGGCGTGATCCTCCAGGTGCTGCACGAGGCGGCAGCGGCGAAGGGCCGGCGCTTCCCGCTGTCGCTCGGCGGCAAGGGCTCGGCGACCGTGGGCGGCCTCGTCTCGACCAATGCGGGCGGGACGCAGGTGCTGCGCCACGGATCGATGCGCGCGCTGGTGCTGGGGCTCGAGGCGGTGCTCGCCGACGGCTCGGTGTTCGACCAGCTGGTGCCGCTCGGAAAGGACAACCGCGGCTTCGACCTCAAGCAGCTGCTGATCGGCTCGGAAGGCACGCTGGGGATCGTCACCGCGGCCACGCTGAAACTCGAACCCGCGATCACCGACCGGCGCGTGCTGTGGGCGGGGTGCAAGTCGCTCACCGACGCACGCGCGCTGCTGCTGCTCGCCGACGAGATGGCGGGCGCGATGCTCGAAGGCTTCGAGGTGCTGCCCGCGCATTCGCTCGACGCGGTGCTCGCGTACCTGCCCGACGCGCGCGCGCCGCTGGCGGGCGATCATGCGTGGCACGCGCTGATCGAGCTTGTCGCCGATGCGCAGAACGCCGAACGGCTTGGTCCGCTCGGGGAAAGGCTGCTCGTCACCGCGTTCGAGCGCGGGCTGGTCGGGGACGCGACGATCGCGCAGAGCGAGACGCAGGCCGAAGCGTTCTGGACCATCCGCGAATCGATCCCGCCCGCCGAGCGCGCGATCGGCCCAGCGGTGCAGCATGACATCTCGGTGCCGGTCGAACGGATGCCCGCTTTCGTCGAGGCCGCGGTGCCCGAAATCGAATCGCGCTGGCCGGGCACCGTCGCGATCGGCTTCGGGCACCTGGGCGACGGCAACATCCACTTCCACGTCATCGCCCCGCCCGGCGCCGACGGTCCGGCCTGGCAGGCGGGCGACGGCAAGGCGATCAGCCGCGAGGTCCACGACATGGTCACCGCCTGGGGCGGCTCGATCAGCGCCGAGCACGGCATCGGCCAGCTGAAGCGCGACGAACTGGCGCGGCTGGGCGACCCGGTGGCGCTCGCCATGCTGCGCGCGGTGAAGCGGGCGCTCGATCCCGATGGGCTGCTCAATCCGGGCAAGCTTGTCTAATCCGCCCAACCGCTTCGCCCGCGCCATTTGACCGCACGCGCGGCTGTCCCTATTAGCCCGGCTTCCATTCGGGGCGCTCGAACCGCCTCCAGCCGACCGATTCTTGCGGAGAGACACGATGGCCAGCGCGCCTGCCAACAACCTGCCGATGTTCTACAAGGACCTGATGCCGCTCAACAGCCGCGACCACGCCTCGTGGCACGCGCGCCCCGCCACCAAGGCGCCGTGGCTGGCGAGCACGCACGCCGTGCCGCTGACGGTCGAGGAATTCCCGCAGGCCGCGCGCCATTACCCGATCATCTTCGCGGTCGGCGACAATCCGGTGCCGCTGGCGCTGATGGGCCTCAACGAGAACGTCAACGTGTTCGTCGAGGATGACGGCACGGTCAGGGAAGGCGTCTACATCCCCGCCTACGCGCGCCGCTATCCGTTCCTGCTCGCCAAGCTCAATCCCGAGAGCGACGAGCTTTCGTTGTGCTTCGACCCGAGCACCGACCTCATCGGCGAGTTCCCCGACGGCGAGGCGCTGTTCACCGACGGCCAGCCGAGCGACGTTACCAAGGGCGCGCTGCAGTTCTGCGAGAACTTCGAACAGGCGGGCTTCCGCACCCAGCAGTTCATCGAGGACGTGACCAAGCACGACCTGTTGATGGACGGCGAGGTCGCGATCCAGCAGCCCGGCATCGAACAGCCGTTCGTCTATCGCGGCTTCAAGATGATCAACCAGGAAAAGCTGCGCGACATGCGCGGCGACGTTCTGCGCTCCTGGGCGCAGAACGGCCTGCTGCCGCTGCTCTATGCGCACATCTTCTCGCTCGACCTGATCAGCACCGTGTTCGGGATGCAGCAGCAGCAGGGCAAGGGCCCCGCTCCCGCGATCCAGATCCCGGCCGAGGCCTGATCGGACGGTCCCGGCGGCTCCGGGCGCGCGCAAGGCGCCCGCGAACCGACCAAAACACGTAACAAACACAATATTGGCGCTCGTTTGGTCTTGCCTAGGCCGCGTGTTGCGCTTATCTATCCGGATGTTACGCCGGTGCTCCCCTCATGGCCCGGTGTGACTTGGTGCACGGTTTCGTGCACCTCCTCCCTGAACCTTGGCCACCTGGAGCTTGCTCCAGGTGGTTTTTTTATGGCGATCCGGGTTGCTCCTGACCGGGGCCCGTACCTCGCTCGCGGGCAGGCAGGCTACTCGGCCGCCATGCGCCAGCGGTCCGAGTCGCGCTCGCGCCCGAGTTCGGCGACTTCGCCGGCGAGGTGGCGGACGAGACCGGCCAGCACGTCGACCATCTCGTCGAACCACGGCCCCAGTTCGCCCAGGCCGTCGTCGAGATAGCAGCTGCGGTCGACCTCGACCTGCAGGCAGTGGATGCCCTCGTTGCGCGCGGCGTGGCGTTCGAGCACGTAGCCGCCGGCATAGGGCCGGTTATGGGCGCTGCGCACCCGCGCCCGGGCGAGGTACCCGAAGGCCGCGCCAACCAGCTCGCCCGCGCACGCGGCGCCGAAGCGGTCGCCGATGACGATCGAGGCCGGCGGCTCGGCCCCGCGCGGCGGCAGCGGGGGCATCGAATGGAGATCGACGAGCAAAGCGGCGCCCCAGCGGTCGCGCAGGTCCGCCAGCGTCTCGCCCAGCGTGCGGTGATAGGGGACATGGACCTCCGCGATCCGCGAATCGAGCTCGGCCCGGTCGAGCGGGCGCTTCCACAACTCGCCCATGCCCGGCACCCGGCGCGGCACCAGCCCCAGCCCGCCGCGGGCCCGTCCGCCCAGCACAGCCGCCGGCGTGCCGCCGCGCGGGTGCGGCGCGACCATGCCCCAGTCGACGTCGTCGGTGGCGCGGTTGAGATCGACCATCGCGCGCGGCGCATGCGCGACGAGCAGCGGCGCGCCGGTCTCGCGCGCCACGCCCTCGCCCAGCACGTCGGCCAGCCGGTCCTCCAGTCGCAGCCCGGCCTGCGCGGGATGGCGCATCTGCGCCACCAGCGCTTCGGGATAGGCACGGCCGCCATGCGGCACCGCGATCAGCACTGGCACCGGCGAGGGATCGTGAAACGAAAGGGTGAACGCGGGCGCATCACCGGGCATCCCCGGAACCGCGCCGCCGGTGCGCAAGCGCAGCGAATCCAGGCGCTGCGCTTGCGACAACAGGGGTGCGAGGCACGGCGAATCCATCGCGGTGCAGGCTGCCCGCTTGCGCGGCATGTGTCAAAGTCGGTCACGTCCGAAGACCGCGAAGATTCTTAACCCGTTTGGGTGTAAGAGTCGCTTTCGCACCGGGTTATCCGCAGCGGCCCGCCGCGCGCGGGGATCGACGAGAAACAACAGGACCAGGGCAGGCATATGATCCGCATCTTGCTGGCAGAAGACGAGGAAGCGATGCGCACCTATCTTGCGCGCGCGCTCGAGAACGCCGGATACGAAGTTGTCGCGGTCGACCGTGGCACCGAAGCCGTGCCGCTGCTCGAATCGCAGCCGTTCGACCTGCTTCTGTCCGATATCGTCATGCCCGAGATGGACGGGATCGAACTCGCCCAGCACTGCGCGCGGATCAGCCCCGCGACCAAGGTGATGTTCATTACCGGCTTCGCCGCCGTGACGCTCAAGGCCAACCGCGAGGCGCCGCAGGCGCGCGTGTTGTCCAAGCCCTTCCACTTGCGCGACCTGGTGCTCGAAGTGGAGCGCGTGTTCGCCGACCAGGCGGCGATGGGCTCGGGGCTGCACTGACGAATCTGGCCACTTGCAAGGTCGCAAAGGCGCCGCTAAAGGGCTGCCTCCCGGAGCGGGTCGCCGCCCCGGCCGCCGATGGTGTGGGCGTATAGCTCAGTGGTAGAGCACTATGTTGACATCGTAGGGGTCGCAAGTTCAATCCTTGCTACGCCCACCATCGAAAAAGGCCGCCCTCACAACGAGTTGGGCGGCCTTTTCGCATCTGTCGCATCTCGCGTAACACCCAAGACGGGGAATTTCGGCAACTTGCACCGGCAGCGCGCTGGCGAAGGCGGGCTGCTGGATTCTGGCGGCGATGCAACGATCTGCGGGACGGCGTTCCGGCTGGTCGAAGCCGGTAGCCGGCCGGAGCGCGCCGCCCCGGCCGGCCTGGCCTGATCCAATCGCTCAGTCCGCGCGGACCTTCAGGCACCCTTCCAGTTGGGCTTGCGCTTCTCGGCAAAGGCGGCGGCGCCTTCGCGCGCGTCGCTCGAGGAGAAGACAGGGGCGATGTAGGCGGCCTGCTTGTCCCACATTTCCTCGTCCGACCAGTCGAACGATTCGCGCACGATCGCCTTCGAGGCGATCAGCGCCAGCGGGCCGTTCTCGGCGATCCTGGCGGCCAGCGCCTTGGCCTCGTCGATCGACGAGCCTTCGACCACGCGGTTGACGAAGCCCAGTTCATAGGCGCGCTGCGCGGTGATGAAGTCGCCGGTCAGAGCCAGTTCCATCGCGATGCGCGGCGGAATCTGGCGCGGCAGCTTCATCACGCCGCCCGCCGCGGCCACAAGGCCGCGCTTGGCTTCGGGAATGCCGAACTTCGAGGTGCTGCTCGCCACGATCAGGTCGCAGGCCATCGCCAGTTCCATGCCGCCCGCCAGCGCATAGCCATCGACCGCGGCGATGATCGGCTTCTTGGGCGTCCACTGCGACAGACCGCCAAAGCCGCGCCCTTCGATCGAGGGCGATTCGCCGCGAAGAAAGCCCTTGAGGTCCATCCCCGAACAGAACGTGCCGCCGGCGCCTGTCAGGATCGCGCAGCGCAGGCCGCTGTCCGCCTCGAGCCGGTCCATCGCCGCGCTGATGCCTTCGGCGGCGGCCTTGTTCATCGCGTTCTTGGCTTCGGGGCGGTTGATGGTGACGACAAGCACGTTGCCGTCGACTTCGGTCAGGACTTCTGCATCGCTCATGGCGGGTTTCCTCTCCTGCGCTTTGCGCGTTTAATCGATCGGTTAAGACACTTGGACCGCCGCGCCCATGCTGTCCAGCGTGAATCGCGCAAACCGGCGAGCACGCCTTGCGCGAAGGCGCGGGTTTGCTAAGGACGCTCGCAAAACTCCCCGGGAACAAGACAGGATGGACATGGCCAAGATCAAGGTGAAGAACCCGGTCGTCGAGCTTGACGGCGACGAGATGACCCGGATCATCTGGGAATGGATCCGCGAAAAGCTGATCCTCCCCTATCTCGACATCGACCTCAAGTACTACGACCTCTCGGTCGAGAAGCGCGACGAGACCGACGACCGCATCACGGTCGACGCGGCCAACGCCATCGCCAGGTACGGCGTGGGCGTGAAGTGCGCCACGATCACCCCCGACGAGGCGCGCGTCGAGGAATTCCACCTCAAGAAGATGTGGAAGAGCCCCAACGGCACGATCCGCAACATCCTGGGCGGCGTGGTGTTCCGCGAGCCCATCGTGATCGAGAACGTGCCCCGGCTGGTTCCCGGCTGGACCAAGCCGATCGTGGTCGGCCGCCATGCCTTCGGCGACCAGTACCGCGCCACCGACACGCTGATCCCCGGCCCCGGCACGCTGCGGCTGGTGTTCGACGGCGATGACGGCCAGACGATCGACCTCGAAGTGTTCAAGTTCCCGAGCGCGGGCGTCGCGATGGCGATGTACAACCTCGACGATTCGATCCGCGATTTCGCGCGCGCCTCGATGAACTATGCGCTCAACCTCAAGTGGCCGCTGTACCTCTCGACCAAGAACACGATCATGAAGGCCTACGATGGCCGCTTCAAGGATCTGTTCCAGCAGGTGTTCGACGAGGAAGGCTTCAAGGAGAAGTTCGCCGCCGCGGGCATCACCTATGAACACCGCCTGATCGACGACATGGTCGCCTCGGCGCTCAAGTGGTCGGGCAAGTTCGTCTGGGCCTGCAAGAACTACGACGGCGACGTGCAGTCCGACACCGTCGCGCAAGGGTTCGGCTCGCTGGGCCTGATGACCTCGGTGCTGATGACGCCCGACGGCAAGACCGTGGAGGCCGAGGCCGCGCACGGCACCGTGACCCGCCACTACCGCCAGCACCAGCAGGGCAAGGCGACCAGCACCAACCCGATCGCCAGCATCTTCGCGTGGACGCGCGGCCTCATGTACCGCGGCAAGTTCGACGATACGCCCGAAGTGGTGAAGTTCGCCGAGACGCTGGAAAAGGTCTGCATCGCCACCGTCGAGAGCGGCAAGATGACCAAGGACCTCGCGCTGCTGATCGGACCGCAGCAGGCGTGGATGACCACCGAGCAGTTCTTCCAGGCGATCGTCGACAATCTCGAAGTCGAGATGGCCAGCTGGAAGTAAGCGGCGGCGGCGCGCCACGCGCGCGCTGACCGCACGCAAGGAAGACGGCACCAGGGGCGCGGCTCGAACTGCCGAACTGGTGGCCGATCCCAAGGCGCGCGCGGATCATCTTCACGCCCTTCTGCATGGGCAACTGCCAGCCCCCCCTTCCCGCAAGCGGGAGGGGGGTGAGATTGGCCAGGTCCCAGGCCTTGGTTGGTCGCAGCGGGCCGGGCAGCCGCGCAAGGTCCACGCCCCAAAAAATTCCGGACATTCAACCAATCGGCAGCGCCCGGTTCTGGCCGCCCTCCCCTCACCGCCCCGGCGAGATCGTCCAGTTCCAGCCCTTGAGCGTGCGCATCACGCCGCCGCCCAGCCGGAAGCGCTGCGCAATGCCGCTCACGTTCACCGCCACGGTCACACGGTCGCGCCCCGCCACGCGGCGGAAGGCGAAGACGTGGTCGTTGCCGGTTTCGATCAGTTGCAGGTTGCCCGGCGTCAGCGGGTTCGCCAGCGCCGCGTGGCGGTGCTTGAGCGTCAGCAGCTGGCGGTAGAGCGCGACATAGTGGCG
>JAJXVK010000099.1 GCA_021782155.1 Pseudomonadota bacterium | reverse complement strand
TTGCTCGCGCCGGTTCAGCGTGACCTTGAGCTCGGACAGCACCTCGAGGATGATCGGGCGGAATTCCTCGGACAGCTCGTCCTTGGTCAGCGTCGCCGCCGCTTCGGGGTCGACGCGCTCGAGCAGGCGCGGCAGCACCTGTTCCTTGATCTTGTGGACGCTCGCCTCGAAGCCCTCGGGCTGCGCGCCGGCGTCGGCCACCATGTTGGCGCGATCGGCCAGGCGGGTCATCGCGTCCGACTTGATTGCCTGCGCCGAGACCGTGGAATCGATCGGGTCACTCGATGGCAGCGGCGGGAACTGGTCGTCCATGCCGGGCATTCCGCCCGGTACCGGGGCCGCGGATTCGCCGCTCTTCATTGGGCGGGCAACACCGAAGGACGGCCGGCTACCCGAACCACCCATGCCATTTTTCCGTCCGAACGCGCTCATTCAATCGTTTCCTGTCGTGGCCAATGACGGTCATGCGGCGTGCATGGTGTGCCATGCGACGTCGAACATGGTGAATAGATCGCAAACGTTCAGGAATTGCTAAAATTTGCACGGTGGGGCAGGGCCGGGTGCCAGGGATTTGCATCGGGGGGCCAAATGAAGTCATCACGTTCGGCTCCGGATCGGGCGATCCGGACTCAGACGAATGCCCTGCTCGTGATGGTCGTTCTGGCGGTAATTGGCTTTGCCGGCATCAAACTGCCTTACATCACCTATTATCAGCTCGTGAATCAGGATCTGGTCGCGGCTGCCTTGCTCGTCGTGGCCGGTATCGCGCTGCGCGGCCGGCTGGCTTCGCTTGCACGGGTCCGTTTGGGAACTGCCTCCGTCAAGCCGGGCGTCACACTCTGGGTCGCAGCGATCGCCTTGGCCGTCGTGGCATTCGGCGTCCTGGGCGAATTAGTCTTGTTCCATGGATACTCGCTATCGATGGACGAGTACTGGGCACGCGCGGACGGGGTCATCTTCGCGACCGGAAAGCCCATGGCGCAAGTCCCTCAGGAATGGCGGGCCTTCGCTCCAGCTCTGGAGCCAACGTTTGCCCGGATCCTTCCCGACAGCGGGTACTGGTCTTCGACTTACTTGCCGGTCAACGCGCTGATCCAGCATCTCCTGGGGCCGCTTGCGAGCCCGTTGATGGCCGGACTTTCAATCATTGTGGCCGCCGATCTTGCGCGCCAGCTTCTTCCCGGAAAGCGCGCTGCGCCGCTGATCTGCGCATTGGTTCTGGCGAGTTCGAGCCAGCTGCTCGTCACCGCAATGACGCCTTATGCGATGAACGGGCACCTGTTCTTCAACCTTGTGTGGCTGTGGCTGTTCCTGCGCCGTGAAGCCCTGGCGCAAGGCGCGGCCATGGTTGTCGCGGTGCTGGCGATCGGACTGCACCAGGCCGCTTTCTTTCCCCTCTTCGCCGCCCCGTTCCTGTTCGAGGCGCTCCTTGCCCACCGTCGAAGGCTGGCACTTGCGCACTTCGTGGTGATTGCTGCCGGCTTTCTCGCATGGAGCCATTGGGATGTGATCTGTTATTCGATCCTTCACGTTGCGCCGCCCAAGGCGCCAGCGGGGTCGGCCCGGCTGTTGGACATGCTGTTCGCGCGTGTCTTGGGTTCTGGCCTGAAGTCGGTCGGCCTGATGGGCCTCAACCTCTTTCGCTTCCAGCTGTGGCAGAATCCGGTGGTGGTGCCGCTCATTCTGATGGTGGCGATGCCGGTGTTGAGGATGCCGGGCCGGTGGCGGGCGATGCTTGGAGGAATCGTGCTGACCACGCTGTTCGTGCTGGTGGTATTTCCGTTCCAGGGTCATGGCTGGGGTTATCGCTACCTGCATGGCCTGCTCGGCAGCGCAAGCCTGCTATCGACACTGGCGTTCTACAAGCTGATGCCCGACGATGCCCCGGACCACGAAGCGCGCCAGTGGCGAGCCTATGTACTGGCGATGACGGCGTTCGCGCTGGTGATCTTGGTTCCCCTGCATGTCTTCCAGGCGTGGAAGCAGGCGCAACCCTATGTTTCGGCGAATGCAGCGCTTGCAGGGTGGAAGGCCGACGTGGTCGTCATCGACGCTCCGCAACATGCCTACGCGTCGGATCTCACACGCAACGATCCGCTGCTCAGGAACCGTCCGAAGCGCATGGACTACGACAAGCTTGCGCCCGGCCAACTCGCGGCGCTGTGCAGCCGTTACTCGGTGCGGCTCTTCGGCAATGCGGATGCGGCCCGGTTCGGCATTCCGGATTGGGCCGCCGAGAGCGGTGCGCCCCGCGTCTATCCTGCGCAATGCCATTTTGACAGCGTCAGGCCCGACAAATAGGCGTGGGCGTGTTGCACGCCTTCGCAATGCGCCAGGCAATCGGCACGGCAATGACCGGGGACTTATGATGACTGAGACGATGCTGCCGCACGAGGGCTTGCGCCCCTATCGCCAGTGTCCACGCGGCACGCCCGGCGAGTGTACCTTCGGCGAGGCGCCGGAGGTGGCGCTCGACGGCATGCCGGGACCTTATCCCTCGGCGGCGATCTTCCGCTGCGCCTCATGCGGGTTCGGTGTCACACGGCCGGCGATCGACGACGTCGCGGTGCTCTACGAGGGGCGCGAGAGCCAAGACTACCAGCGCGGGGACGGCGTGATCGGCGCGGCGATCAAGCGGATCGTGTTCGCCGGGCAGGCGCGCGGCGTGCTCAGGCAAGCACGCTTCGACGGCGGTCACGTGATCGACTACGGCTGCGGAAGCGGCGTGCTTAGCAACGCAATCGCCGATGCCTTGTCCGAAGGCTCGCGCATGACCGCGCTCGACTTCTTCGAGGCGCCGCCCTGCGCCATGCCCAGGGCGGCCTACCGCAGCTTTGCCGCGCTTCCCGAACTCGCAGGAAGCGCCGATCTGCTGACCTGCTTCCACGCGCTCGAGCACGACGACGATCCCGAGCGCTTCCTCGACCGCCTGCTCGCATTGCTCAAGCCCGGCGGGACGGTAGTGATCGAAGTGCCCAACATGTCCTGTCCGTGGGGCAGGCTGTTCGGGAGGTCCTGGGATAACTGGTACCTGCCCTACCATCGCGTCCACTTCACCCGCGGCACGCTGCGTGCGCTGGTCGAGCGGCGCGGGCTCGAGGTCCTGCTCGAACGCGACGTGCATGTACCATCGTTCGGGCGTTCGGCGGCGACCGCGCTGGGCATGCGCAATTCGCTGCCGTTTCTGCTCGGCGGAGCGGCGGCGTTCCCCTTGCAGTGGTTGGGCGAGAAGCTTTCGCGCGAGCCTGCCGCGCTGCGGATCGTGGCGCGTTCGCGATGCTAGTGGTCCGATTCTGACATTCGATACCGTCTGTGGTTCGGTCGCGCTCGAATGCCAGAATCTCTTTGGACCACTGGAAACTTATGATTCTGTTGGATTTTACGATCTTGACATTCGCAGACCCATCCCGGCCGCCAGGGGATGCAAATGTCAAAATCAATCCACTAGCGCGAAGGCGCGAGGCTGGCCGCCGCAGCCCTGGGGTGCAGCAGCCGCAGCGCCAGCACCAGCAGTAGCACCAGTACGAGCGCAACGAGATTGACGATGCGCATGACCACTGCCGCGATTCCCGCGGCCGAGGCGGTCGCCCCGGCCAGCACGAGCAGCCCGGTCCAGGTCCACTCGGTCACCCCCATGCCGCCAGGCAGGATCGGCATCGCGCTGGCGAGGCCTATTGCCGGATATCCGATCACCACGGTCAGCCAGTCCGCACCTTGCGCAAAGACGATCGCGACGACAGTGCTGCGCAAGGCGAGCACCGGAAGGCGCGCCACGGACCATGCGGCAAGCGTCGCCACCGTGAGTGGCGGTGCGCTGCGCGCGCGCGCGAGCGGTTCGACCAGGCGCGCAGCGTGGCGTGCGCCGGGAAGGGCGCTGGCGCCGAGCTTGCGCGCGAAGACGTGGCCGATAGCGAAGAGCTGGTGGATCGCGACGCAGCCGGCGATGACCGCACCCAGCGCCACCGCGAGCGAAGCTGCCGGGCTCGCGCCGAGCAGCAGGACAAGCAGCGCGCCGGCACCGCCCGCGCTCAGCACGACGAGGTCGAACATCTGCTCGTAGAGCGTGGTGCCGACCACCCATCCGCCGCGCGCTTCGCGCGCATGCCACAGGCGGCCGAGCGACAGACTGAGCTGCATCGGCATTAGCTGGCCGAGCAGCGAACCCCACACAGTCGCTTCCAGCATGTCGTGGAAGCGCAGGCGCGCCGCGTCGGGGCTCAGCCACACCGCCGCCGTGCGCCATCGCGATGCGCCGATCAACTGGTTGGCGAAGGTAGTCGCCACGACCGTTGCGAAGAGCCAGCCGGGCGTTGCAAGCAATGCGCGGCCTACATCGCCGGGGGTGAAGCCGAGCGCGACGAACAGCGCCGCGAACAGCGCTGCGGCGAGGGCCAGCCAGCCCATCGATCGGGCCGCGCCGCGCGCCATGCGGCTCAGGCTTGCTGCCAGGCCGAGGGGACCGGCCGGCCGATCAGTCGTTCGAGCTTGCTGAGGCCCCGGCGCGCGGCCACTCGCTCGCGCGCGGCGGCGGCACTCATTTCGGGCGGGGTATCTGATGCCTTGTCCGCATAGAGAATGCGGTCGACGAGGCGTACGTGCTTGCCCCATTCGACCAGGGTTGCGAGGCCGAGCGCGCGGCCGATGTCGCCCAGTGCATAGATTCCGCGCGTGAACAGCGGGAAGCGCGGGGGGCGCGTCCGGTTGATCTGCTCGGTCAGCGTTTGTGGTTCGAACGCGGAGTCGAGCCCCAGGAAGGTGCAGACCTCGCGGTAGAAGCCGCGCGGGTCGCGCGCGAGCTCGTCGAAGAACACCACCTTGATCTGCCCGGACGGGAACACCGCGTAGAACGGCTCCAGCCGCCCCGAATAGTCCATCAGCTTGCGGAAATGCGGCTCGTGGGTCATTTCGGCGATGTCACGGCCGAAGCGGTCGGTGTGCGTCGTCCACCATTTGAGCGTGGAGATCGCGAAGTCGCCCGGCTCGCGCAGGCACACGATCACACGGACGTCGGGGAATGCCTTGCGCAGGCGGGATGCGGTGTCGGGGTAGAGGTAGGCGTTGTGTGCAATCTCGCCGACCAGCTTGCCTTCGTCGGCTTGGTCGAGCAGCGCCTGATGCTTCTCGGCCGGGCAGGGCTCATCGGTGTCATAGTGCCCACTGCTCTTCGACGGCAGGATATAGGCGCCGGGATGCTGACGCAGCGCCTTGAACAGCCAGCTCGAGCCAGACTTGGGCGCGCCGACGTAGATGAAGTCGAGTTTGCGGCGGGCGGCTCTCACCATCTCACATGTTTCCCGAAATACGCAGCTTGACTCGCGGTGCAAGGCGATCCGCGAGGCGCGACTGGAACAGGTAGCGGGCCATGCCCCGCGGCCCGAGCCGGACCAGGGCCAGCGCGGCCGGGGCGAGGCCGCCGGCCTTGCCCGCCGAAGCCGCAGCGAGCGCGCAGTTGACGTCGATCGAGGCGCGCGCGCGCCGTTCCAGCGAGCGCGGGGCAGGGGGGATCGCGGGCAGGTGCCGTTCGAGCACAATTTCCTGCTGGCGGCGGAATTCAGTCGCGTTGCGGCTGCCCGACATCGTCAGCGAGCCGCCGTGGATGCGGAATGCGGTAGTCACCGCCTCGCGCACCGCGACATATCCATGCTGCGCCAGTTTGAGATAGAGATCCCAATCGGCAGTATACCACAGCGCTTCGTCGATCCCCCCGCAGGCCAGGAAGGCGTCGCGGCGAATGACCGGGCTGGGGATCGCGATGGTGTTCTGCACCACCAGCGTCGAGGCGAAGGTCTCGCTGTCGATGGGGCCGGGCAAGAAGGGCAGCCGCCATTCGCCCAGCAATTGCCCGTCAGGCGCGGCAAAGCGCGATGGGGCGATCGACAGCGCCGCCTGCGGATAGTCGCGGATCGCCTTGAGCACCGAGGCGAGATGGCCCGGCAGCCACAAGTCGTCCTGGTGGAGCATCGCCACATGGTCAGCGCGCGCCTCGCGCACGCCGACGGTGATCTTTGCGGTCCATGGCTTGAGTTCGGGCGTGTCGCGCCAGTGAAGGTCGAGCCGGTCGGAAAAACCCTCGGCCACGCGCCGGGCGGCGCCGCCGTCCTCACCCGAATTGTAGAACAGGAACTCGACGCCCTCCGGCACTTCCTGTGCTGCGCTGGCGAGTGTCGCGCCGATCAGTTCCGCGCCTTGGTGGACCGGGACGATGACGGTCAGCCAGGGGCTCATGCCTCGGCCGCCGGCTGACGTTGGCGCGAAATTTCGGCGGGATCAACGAAGCGCGCTTCGTTTCCGCTGATGATCGCCATCAGGAAGCCGCCAAGCGCGGTCCTGATCCCGGCGGTGATCGCCATTGTGCCGACCACGGGCAGGAACACGCTTTGCGTCGGTCGGAAATTGCGCGCGACCCACTCGGTCCACACCAGCCCGAGGATGGCCGCGCCGACCGCAATGCAAACTCCGCCGGCGATGAGCATGCTCTCGAGATTCAGGAAAGGCGCGAGCCAGCGCATCGTCCGGCTCTCCTTGCGAAATCCTGCCTTGAGCGAATAGAGTTGACCTGCGAGCATCAGGATCAGGCACAAGTGGCCGACCGTGAAGGCACTTTCGCCCAGGATTGTCCAATAGTCGCCGATGAACGGCGCGGAACCCGGCATGAACGTCTGGAAGGCCGATCCGGTCAGCAGGATGGCCGAGGTCAGGAACGCGAGCAGCGCGGGGACGCCGAACAGCCAGGTGGGGCTGAGCATGAACAGGTAGCGCAAGTGCCGCCAGCCGTCGCGCCAGGGGCGCAGATGCGGCTCGCGGTCGCGCAGGTCGGGGGAAAGCGTCGCGGGGACTTCGGCAATGTCGAGCCTCAGCAGCGCGGACTTGATCACCATCTCGCTGGCGAATTCCATGCCGCTGCCGGTGAGGTTGATTCGTTCGAAGGCGTCCTTGGTGATCGCGCGCAGCCCGCAGTGCGCATCGCTCACGCCGGAGCGGAAGAACAGGTTGAGGATGCCGGTCAGCGCCGGATTTCCGATATAGCGGTTCTTCCACGGCATGGCGCCCGGCGCGATTCCTCCGCGAAAGCGCGATCCCATGCAAAGGTCATGGCCCTCGAGCAGCTTTGCGATCATCGCGACGCCTTCGGTGAAGTCGTAGCTTCCGTCGGCGTCGCCCATGAGGATGTAGCGGCCCTGCGCGGCACGGCAGCCTCCGATCAGCGCGGCGCCATAGCCACGCTGCGCGACCGGGGCGACGCGTGCGCCCAGTTCGGTTGCGAGACTTTGGCTCCCGTCGGTGGAGCCGTTGTCGGCGATGACGATCTCGCCGCTCAGTCCCAGTTCGAGCCTTATCCGTACGAGCGCCTCGAGCGCGTTGCCAATGCAGTGGGGCAGGCTCTGGATTTCGTCGAGGCAGGGCATGACGATCGTCACGTCCGGCGTGTCGGCGGTCCGCTCGGCCGGAATGACAAATCCGTGGTGCTTCAAATCCATCTGGTCCCCCGTCACATCCCGGGCAAATATGTTCGAGGATGGTTAACAATCACCTAAGTTTCATTCGAAAGCTTGAAACGGTGCGAACAGACTCTTCCAGGCTGTGAATTGCGCCAATCCCGCGATTGTTTCATCTGCGATGTCCCGGCAGGAGAGGAGTGCCGGACGCCGGTTCGGTTGCATTATGGAGAAGCTATGAGGGGCAACGACCGTGCGGGTCTCCTTTTCGGCCTTGCCGGCTTTGCCACGCTGTCGATCGGCGACGCGGTGGTGAAGTCGATGGCCGGGACGTGGCCGGGCACCGCCATCGCCTCGCTGCGTTACGTGTTCGGGGCGATCGGGCTCGCCACGATCCTGCTCGCGCGCGAGGGCCGCTCGGGCTTCGCCTTTCCGCATCTGCGTTTCCAGTTGCTGCGCGGATTTGCTGTTTCGATGTCGGCCATCGCGTTCTTCTCCGCGCTGTTCCTGATCCCGTTGGCCGAGGCGACGTCGATCGGCTTCACCGCGCCGATGATCACCGCACTGCTGGCGCCACTGGTGCTCGGGGAGCCGATGCGGCGCGAGACGTGGATCGCTTCGATCATCGCCTTCTTCGGCGTGCTCATCGTGCTGCGGCCCAATTTCGCGGCGATCGGCTGGCCCGCGCTGCTGCCGCTGCTCTCGGCCACCGGCATGGCGCTCATGATGATCGGCAACCGCAAGGTCGCGGGCCACGCCAGCGCGCTCGCCATGCAGGTGAGCATCGCGGTGCTCGCCGTGCCGTTCCTGCTGACGGCAATGGCGATCGGCCACCTGTCGGGCCTTCCGGCGCTTCACGTCGGATGGCCGCAATGGAGCGTGGTCGCGCGCTGTGCCTTCATCGCCGTCAGCGCCAGCGTGGCGCACGGGCTCATCTACATGGCGACGACGCGGGCCGGGGCGGCGACTATCGCGCCGACGACCTATGTCCAGCTGCTGGTAGCGACGCTGCTGGGCTGGGCGGTGTTCGGCGAGGCGCCCGACGCGATGGCGCTCCTGGGCGCGGCGATCATCATTGGCGCGGGGCTGTACCTGTGGCGCTCGGGGCCAGTTCGTCAGCCGGCGATCGGAGAATAGGGCGATGGCGCGCAAGAACCGCTGGGGCCTCGTGGAGGATGACGAGGAAGGGGCGCCGGAAGCCCCGCCGGTGCCGTGCTGGCTGTGCGAACGACCGCTCGGCGAGACCAGCGAGTGGCATCACCCGGTGCCAAAGAGCCGGGGCGGGAAGGGGCGCGTCGCGTTGCACCCGATCTGCCACCAGTCGATCCATGCCAACTTCACCAATGCCCAGCTCGGACGGATGGGCGACGATCTCGCCGCGATCCGCGCGCACGAGGCGGTGGCGAAGTTTCTCGACTGGATCGCCGACAAGCCCGCCGACTTCCACGTGCGGACGAACAAGCCGGGCAGGCAGCGCCGCTAACGGTCAGTTGGGCGGCAGAAGGAAGGTTCGTTCGATGCGGTTCCGGCCGCGCGCATCGAGATCGGTCCAGCTGGCGACCGCGTCGTCGATGGACATGCCGTGCTCAAGTTGCACCGCGACAAAGGCGTCGCGCAGCGCCACCCGTTCGGCCTTGCAGGCATTGTCGAGCATCGTGGGGACGCGGTCGCCCGGCGTCTGCTGTTCGCGCACCTTGCGGGCGGTGGCGAACATGCAGTTCCAGTAGGCTTCGTTGAGCGTATCGGCGCGGGCAATGGCCGGGCTGGCCGAGAGCGCGGCGGCGGCAAGCAGGGTGGAGAGCATCGCGAATCCTCCTCGCGAGCCGGTTTCCGCCTGAAATGTAAGGAATGTGTGAACGGGAGCGGGTTTCTGCAAACCCGCCCCGGTCAGTCCTCGACGTGCTCGGCGAGGACGGTCAGGCCATTGGCGCCGACTTCGGCGAAGCCGCCGCGCACCCGGATCTCGACCGGGGCCGCTCCGTCGGTGGCGTAGATGCGCAGCGCTCCGTCGCGGACCGTGGTCATGTAGGGCGCATGGCCCTCCAGCACGCCTTCCTCGCCCTCGGTGCCGGGGACGACGACCATGTAGACCTCTTCCGAGCGGACCAGCTTGGCGGGCGTGACGAGTTCGAAGTGCAGCATTTTGGTACTCCCCCCTCCCGCGAAGGGGAGGGGTTCAGGTCAGATGGATCAGGCGCCTTCGGCGAGCTTCTTGGCCTTTTCGACCGCTTCGTCGATGCCGCCGACCATGTAGAACGCCGCTTCGGGCAGATGGTCGTACTCGCCATCGACGACGGCCTTGAACGACTTCACGGTGTCCTCGAGCTGCACGAACTTGCCCGGGATATTTGTGAACACCTCGGCGACGTGGAACGGCTGCGACAGGAAGCGCTGGATCTTGCGCGCGCGGGCAACGGTGAGCTTATCCTCTTCCGAAAGCTCGTCCATGCCCAGGATGGCGATGATGTCCTGCAGCGACTTGTACTTCTGCAAGGTCTCCTGGACGCGGCGGGCGGTCTCGTAGTGCTCGGCGCCCACGACGCGCGGCTCGAGCACGCGCGAGGTCGAGTCGAGCGGGTCGACCGCCGGGTAGATGCCCAGCTCCGAGATTGCGCGGTTCAGCGTGGTCGTGGCGTCCAGGTGGGCGAACGAGGTCGCCGGCGCCGGGTCGGTAAGGTCGTCGGCGGGAACGTAGATGGCCTGGACCGAGGTGATCGAGCCCTTGGTGGTCGAGGTGATGCGTTCCTGCAGCGCACCCATGTCGGTCGCGAGGGTCGGCTGGTAGCCCACGGCCGAAGGAATACGGCCAAGGAGCGCCGACACTTCCGAACCGGCTTGCGTGAAGCGGAAGATGTTGTCGACGAAGAACAGCACGTCCTGGCCTTCCTGGTCGCGGAAGTATTCGGCCATGGTCAGGCCCGAGAGCGCGACGCGGGCGCGGGCGCCCGGGGGCTCGTTCATCTGTCCGAACACGAGCGCCACCTTCGAACCTTCCGAGGTCGCGTTGCCGTCGGCGTCCTTGGCGATGACGCCAGCGTCGAGGAACTCGTGATAGAGGTCGTTGCCCTCGCGGGTGCGTTCACCGACGCCCGCGAAGACCGACACGCCGCCGTGGCCCTTGGCGATGTTGTTGATCAGTTCCTGGATCAGCACGGTCTTGCCCACGCCCGCGCCGCCGAACAGGCCGATCTTGCCGCCCTTGGCGTA
>JAJXVK010000098.1 GCA_021782155.1 Pseudomonadota bacterium | reverse complement strand
CCGATCTGACCTCCAGCCGCTCGAACGGCCCGTTGGCGATTGCCGAAAGCCGCACGCCTTCGAGGTGGGGTGAGCCCAGCACGAGGTCGGGCCGGGTCAGCACGGCGTTCACCGCGAAGTCCTTCGCCGCGCCCCTTGCGAGGTCGAGATCGCCCTTGCCCTGCGCCCGGATCGCGGCCCCTTCGACGAAGCTTCGCCCGGCGAGCACCTTGTTTGCGAAGGTCCCGCGCCACACCAGCGAAGCGGTGTCGCCCACCGCCTTGCCCGCGAGGCCGGACAGCATGCCGCGCGGATGGACCTGCCCGGCGAGCAGATAGTTGCCAGCCTTGTTGTCGAGCCGCAGCGCCGCGAGGGGCTTGCCGCCCTGCGTCGCGAAGGCGAAGCCCTTCCAGTCGCTCCACCCGCCCTTGCCCCGCACCACCGCCGAAACCGGGCTCTTGGCGCCCGCCAGCGCGGTGAGCAGCCCGTCCTTTGGCGCGTTGTAGTCGACCGCGAGCTGGAACTTGTCGTTGTCCGGTTCGGAATCGAGGTGGACGAGGAAGCGGTCCTTGCCGCCCAGCCGGCTGGTGACGAAGACGATGGCGCGACCCGAACGGATATCGGCGCGCGCGGTGAGGTCGACGTGTCGCGCCTCGCCCGTCAGTGCCTTGTCCACGACGAAGTCATCGAACACCAGCCTGTCGACGCGGATGTCGAAGTCGGGCAGGATCTTCGCGTTGGGATTGGTGCCAGGATTGAGCGCTGGCGCACGCAGCAGGTGCCCCCGGTGCGCGGCAAGGCTGCGGACATCGAGTCCGTGCTGGAACCAGGCGAGCGGGCGCCAGTCGAGTTCGGCCTGCGGGATGGTGAGGAACTGTCCCTTCGGGTCGCTGATCACGATGTCGCGCAGCGTCGATGCGCCGTAGAGCGACCCCTCGACCCGGCCGATCCGGATCCTGAGGCCGCTCGCCGGCGAAAGCTTGGCGATGCGGTCGACCACGAAGCGGTGGCCGAGCGGCGTATCGATCAGGAAAAGCATCGCCGCGGTGGCGAGCGCGATCCCGCAGACCACCATCGCGACAGCGCGGGCCAGGCGGCGCAGCCAGCGCCAGCGCGGCTTCGCGGGCACCGCCTCGTCGGCCCTGTCCTCCGATGCGCCGGCCATCAGAATGCCTGCCCCAGCGCGACATAGACGCCGATGCGGCTGTCGCCCGGCTCGCGGTTGAGCGGCGTGCCCACGTCGATGCGGATCGGGCCGAAGTTGGTCAGGTAGCGCAAGCCCACGCCCGCGCCGTACTTCATGCCCTTGAGCGTCGGGTAGCGCCCGGTGCCGACGGTGCCCGCATCGAGAAACGGCACCACGCTGACCGCGCCGCCGACGAGCCCGGTCCTTATCCGCGCCTCGAGGCTGAACTCGGTGAGCGAAGTGCCGCCCGCCGGATCGCCCAGCACGTCGCGCGGGCCGACCTTCTGGTAGCCATAGCCGCGCACCGAGCCCGCCCCGCCCGCGTAGAAGCGCCGCGACGGCGCGATGGTGGCGGTGTTGTGCCCCACGATGCTGCCCACCCTCACGCGCCCGGCGAGCACGACCTTGCCATCTCCCACCGGGTGGTAATAGCTGCCATCGAATTGCAGCTTCACGTATTGCGAATTGACCCCGCTGCTCACCGAGTATTCGGGCGAGCCGCGCAACGACAGGCGATAGCCGCGCGTCGGGTCGAGCAGGTCGTCGCTGTAGTCGAAGGCGATGTGCAGCGGCAGCGCGGATATGAAATAGGTGCTGCGCTTGATTGCGCCGTTCGCGTCGGGCGCGTCGGTCTCGCGCGTAGCGAGCAGTTGCAGCCCCACCGACCAGATGAACGGCTTCTGGAAGATCAGCGTCTGCTGGCGCTCGATCGTGGTGAGCAGCGAGATCGTGCTCGCGTCGTAGGCGTTCGTCTTGAGGGTCTGACCATAGAGGTCGGCGGTCAGCACCTGGTCGCGGCGCATGAAATTGTTGCGGCGGAAGGTGATGCCGGCGAGCTGCTCGTCGGTGCCCGCGACGCCGCGCACGCGCAGCATGCCTTCGGGCGGGAACAGGTTGCGGTTTTCCCAGCTGCCCTCGAGGCGGAAGCCCTGCCCGGTCGAATAGCCGAGCTGCCCGGCGATCGTGCGCAGCGGCGCCTTGGTCATCGCCACGTCGAGATCGACCGTACCCGGCACGCCGGCGTCGGACTCCTGCGTCTTCCTCGGCGTGATCGTCACCGACGAGACCAATCCCGTGGCGAGGATCGCCTGGCGCAGGTCGGTGACGTCCGATCGCTTGTAGACATCGCCGGGATGGAAACGCGAGATCACGTGCAGGTGGTGCGAGGAGAGGAACTTCGGCAACTCGCTGACCATCTGGCCGAAGCGGTACTTGCCGTTGTTCTCGACCGGCACGGTCACGTCGCCGGTTTCGGGCTTGTGGTCGATCATCAGCGAAGGCTCGCCCGTCGTGGCGAAGGCATAGCCGTTTTCGCCCAGCGCGGTGTCGAGCGCGGCCGCGCCTTCCAGGATTGCCTGCGTTTCGAGCGGATCGCCGGTCTTGAGCGCAAAGGCGTCGCGCAGCTTCGCGTAGTCGTCGCCGGTCTGGTCGAGATCGCCCAGCGCGATCCCCCCGACCCTGTATTGCGCGCCGGGCACGATGTCGAAGCGCACCACCGCGCCTTCCGCATCGAGCGGAGAGCGGCGGCGGCCGTTGGCATTTCCGGTTGACGCCGCCGGCGCACCGCCGTTCCCGGCTTCGGCCCCGGCAACGGCCGGCTGGCTTCGCGGCTGCACCGACTGGTACACTGTTGCGCCATAATAGCCGTAGTAGCGCAGCAGCTTGTCGAGCAGTTCGCTGTCCGATCGTGCCCGCCGGGCGAGTTGGGCAAGGCTGTCGTCGCTGGTGTCGAGCGAGCGCAAGCTCGACAGCGTGGCGAACCTGTCGGCCAGGGCCTGGCGCTGGGGCACAGCGCCATCCTCGCGGGGGAAGGCGAGTTCGACCTGCTTGCCCACCGGGATGATCTCGGCATCAGCGATCATCGCCTGTACCGTGTCGCCGTTGCCGCCCGAGGCGAGCCCGTCGACCGCTTCGCCCGCGGCCTTGCGCGCCTCGGCGATGTCCGGGTCTGGCGCGAGCCGTTCGACCTTGGGCATGTCGTCAATCGCCGGCCAGTCGATCGTCATGTCCGGCAGGTCGGCCATCGGCGCCGCCGGATCGACCGACTTCAGCGCGGCTTCCGCGTCGGGTGAAGGCTGATGCGCGGCGTCGGTGTCGTTCGCCCAGGACTTTGCGTTGTCGATCGCCGAATCCGGAATGAGGTCTTCGAGCGCCTTGTCGGTGCTGCGGTCCTGCGCCCGGACGGCGAGCGGCGAGATGGCGAGCGACAGCGCCGCGACAAGCGCGGTCAATCGTCCCGCGGCCGTGACTCTAGTCGTGAGTGTAGCGTCCATGCCCGCCGGGCACGCCATCCTTGTTGCTGCCGTCGACTTCGGCGAGTTCGCTGCGTCCGGTCGCCGCGACGCGGCCGATCGCGCGCCGCTGCTCGGTAGGGTCGAAGCGCTCCCACCCGTCACGCCCGAGCCGTTCGAGCGGGCGGTAGCGGACCTTGTACTGCATCCGCGCCGATCCATCGACCCAGTACCCGAGATAGACGTAAGGCAGCCCGACGCGGGCGGCACGCTGGATGTGATCGAGGATGATGAAATTGCCAAGTCCTGACCGCGTCTCGTGCTGCGGATCGTAGAAGCTGTAGATCATCGACAGCCCATCGCCCTGCTGGTCGGTCAGGCATGCGCCGACCAGCTTGCCCGGCCGGCCGTTCTCGCCCGGTTCACGATATTCGATGACATAGCTCTTCACGGGGGTGTGCTCCACCATGTCCGCGAAGTCCATCTCGTCCATCGTCGCCATGCCCCCGCCCGGATGGCGGGCCGCAAGGTAGCGCTGGAGCAGTTCGAACTGCTCCGGTGTGGACCACGGCTTGCACGCGGTCGCCACGAGGTCGGCGTGCTGGCGCAGGGTCTTGCGCTGGGTTGACGAGGGTTCGAATTCGTCGGCGACGACGCGCACCGAAACGCACGCCGAGCAATCGATGCAGCTGGGACGATAGGCGACGGTCTGGCTGCGCCGGAACCCGATGCGGCCCAGCGCGTCGTTCAGTTCGTCGGCGTGCGGCCCCTTGAGCTCGGTGAACACCTTGCGCTCGCTCTTGCCCGCGAGATAGGGGCACGGCGCGGGGCTGGTCACGAAAAAGCGGGGAAAGCGAACCGGGGCGGTCACGACCTGCCTGTTATCCTCTTGTCCTGCCCCGGACAGCCCGGAGCCGTTGGAGGGGACAATGCCTCACCCTCGGCCCCGGTAAAAGACCCTTAACCACGAATTGTGCTGAATCGGAAAAATTTCCACTCTCGGAGTCGCGCCCGGCACCGGGCGGAGTGCCCGCGCGTCAGCCCAGCTCGACCTGGCTCACCGAATAGCCCTTGGCGCGAAGGCTTGCCACCAGCCGGTCGAGCTGGTCGCGGTCGCGCGCCTCGCACTCGATGTCGGTGATGAGGCCCTTGGCAGGCAGGTGGGTGAAGATGCGCTGGTGGTAGATCTCGATGATGTTGACGTGATGCGAATCGAATTCGCGCATCACCTTGAACAGCGCGCCCGGCCGGTCCTGCAGCGTCAGCCGCAGTCGCGCGAGGCGGCCCGAGCGGGCGAGGTCGCGTAGCAGCACGTTGGCGAGCAGCCGCGTGTCGATGTTGCCGCCGGTCAGTACGATGCCGACGTTGCGGCCCTCGAACAGTTCGGGCTCTGCCATGACCGCGGCAAGCCCTGCCGCGCCAGCGCCCTCGACCACGGTCTTTTCGATCTGCAGCAACAGCGCCAGCGCCGTTTCAAGCATGGGCTCGTCGACCAGAACGATGTCGTCGACGATGCCGGCCAGCACCTTCGAGGTGAACTCGCCCGGGGCCTTGACCGCAATGCCTTCGGCCAGCGTATCGCCGCCGCAGGGCAGGTCGACGTGCTTGAGCTTCGAATACATCGAGGGAAACAGCTGCGCCTGCACGCCGATCAGGCGGATGTCGGGCTTGAGCCCGCGCGCCGCGGTTCCCATGCCCGAGAGCAGCCCGCCGCCGCCGATCGGCACGACCAGCGTATCGATCTCCGGCGCATCCTCCATCAGCTCGAGCGCGACCGTGCCCTGCCCTGCCGCGACATTGGGATCGTCGAACGGGTGGACGAAGGTCATGCCCATCTGCACTTCCATGGACCGCGCGTATTCGGACGCCTCGTCGAAGGTCTCGCCCTCGAGCACGACCTTGCCGCCCACGCTCTCGGTCTGCATGACCTTCACCGTGGGGGTGGTGCGCGGCATGACGATCGTCACCGGCACGCCCAGGCGCGTGCCATGGTAGCTGAGGCCCTGTGCGTGGTTGCCCGCCGAAGCCGCGATCACTCCGCGCGAGCGCTGTTCCTCGGTCAGCTGGAGCAGCGCGTTGAGGGCGCCGCGCTCCTTGTAGGCCGCCGTGAACTGCTGGTTCTCGAACTTCAGCCAGATTTGTGCGCCGGTAATCTGGCTCAACGTCTTCGAATACATCGTCGGCGTGCGCACGACCTGCCCGGCAATGCGCCCGGCCGCGGCACGAACGTCGGCAAGGGTCAGCAGCGCTAGCGGCTGCTCTTCGGACTGGCGGGCAAGATTTTCCATGACCACCGCGCCCTAGTCGAAAGCGCGCGGCTTGGGAACATGCGGTTTTCGTGGCGATGCCGGATCAGGTGCGCTCGCCCCGGAAATGGCGCAGGACCAGCGTGCCCAGCGGAACGGCGATCAGGATGGCGACGGTATCGGCCGCCCAGTCGTGCCAGTCGCTGTCGCGGTGCAGCGTCGGGATGGCCTGGAGCACCTCGATCAGCGCCCCGTAGAGCGACAGGACCACGACCAGCCGCAGCCGCGAAATCCGGGGCCAGGCCAGCAGGGCCACGCCGGTCAGCACGAAGAACGCCGCCATGTGCTGCAGCTTGTCGTTGATCCTGATGGGGTCGACCCGCGCAGGCGCCAGCGCGAAGAACAGTGCGACGGCCACAAGGACCCAGAACAGCGGCTTCATCAGCCGGGGCTTCGTCAGCGAATCGAACAGGCGAGTCATTGCAGCCTCGGATAGCGGGCTGGCGGGAGGCCGCAAAGACGCTAAACAGGCAGACGATGACTGAACCGTCCACGCCAACGCCAATCCCGCTCAACGTCTCGTTCATCGGCCTCGGGGTCATGGGCTCGCCCATGGCGCGGCACGTGGCCAGGGCGGGCCACCGCCTGACGATCTACAACCGCTCGCCTGCCCGCTCCGAAAAGTGGCAGGTGGACAACCCCGGACTGGCCGTGCGCGTCGCGACCAGCCCCGCCGACGCGGCGGAAGGCGCGGACGCGGTGGTCACCTGCGTCGGTACCGACGACGACCTTGCCGACGTGGTGCTCAGCCCCAACGGTGTGTTCGCGAAGCTCCGGCGCGGCGCGGTGTTCATCGACCACACCACCGTCTCGGCGCGAATCGCGCGGCAGATCGCGGTCGAGGGTCGCGACAAGGAACTGCTCTGCGTCGATGCGCCGGTCACCGGCGGGCAGGCGGGCGCCGAGGCGGGTACGTTGTCGATCATGTGCGGCGGCATGGCGCGCGCGGTCGAGGCGGCGTGCCCGGTGATGAAGCCCTATGCCAAGCGCATCACCCACGTGGGCAAGTCGGGCGCCGGACAGACCACCAAGATGGTCAACCAGATATGCCTCGCCGGCACGATCGCCAGCCTTGCCGAGGCGATCCGCTTCGCGCAGGCCGCGCACCTCGATCTCGACAAGGTCTACGAGGCGATCTCGGGCGGCGCGGCGCAGAGTTGGGAAATGGACAACAACTGGAACACGATGGCGCAGGGAAGGTTCGACTTCGGCCTGGCGGTCGACTGGATGCGCAAGGACCTTGGCCTCGCCATCGACGAAGCGCGCGCGCTCGGCGCAAGCCTGCCGACGACGGCGCTGATCGACCAGTTCTATTCCGAAGTGCAGGCGCTTGGCGCCGGGCGCGAGGACACCAGCGCGCTGATCCGCCGCCTGCCGCGCCGGGGTGCCAAGGCGTGAAGGCACTGCTGCTGGGCGTCCTCGCCGCGCTCTCGCTGTCTCCCGCCCTCGCCCGCGCCGACACGCTGGTCGACAACGTCAACGGCGAGACCGTGGCCGAAGACGGCCACGTGGTGAACTTCGTCGCGCTCTCGTTCGATGACAAGGGCGTCATCACGCACGTCTATGCGCGCGGCGAGAAACTGCCCAAGCACCCGCAATACCACGTCGACGGCAAGGGACGCGTGATGCTGCCCGGCATGATCGACGCGCACCTGCACGTGATGGCGCTCGGCTTTTCCGCGCTGACGCTGGACCTGTCGGACACGCACTCGCTCGACGAAGCGCTGGCGAAAATCAAAGCCTATGCGCAGGCACATCCCGACCGGCCGTGGATCCTGGGCGGAGGCTGGAACCAGGAGCTGTGGAAGCTCGGCCGCTTCCCCACCGCCGCCGAGCTCGATGCGGCGGTTCCCGACCGCCCGGTGTGGCTTGGCCGCGTCGACGGCCATGCCGGCTGGGCGAACAGCAAGGCGCTCGAAGCCGCCGGCGTCACCTCCGCGACCAAGGCGCCCGAGGGCGGCGAGATCGTCCACGGCGCCGACGGCAAGCCCGCCGGCGTGCTGGTCGACGCGGCGACAGGCCTGATGGACAAGGCGGTGCCCGCGCCGCGCCCCGAGGACCGCGACCTCGCGCTCGATACCGCACAGCGCATCCTGTTCAAGGAAGGGGTCACCGCCGCCGCCGACATGGGCACGAGCATCGAGGACTGGCAGGCCTTCCGCCGCGCGGGCGACGCCAACCGGCTCTACGTGCGGATCATGTCCTATGCCCTCGGCATCGACAACATGGTGCTGATCGGCGGGCCGGGGCCGACACCGTGGCTCTATGGCGACCGGCTGCACATGGGCGGATTGAAGCTGTTCATGGACGGCGCGCTGGGATCGCGCGGGGCCTGGCTCAAGGCGCCCTACGCCGACGATCCCAAGACCCGCGGGCTGCCGCAGCTGACCGACACGCAGCTCAGGAACCTGATGAGCCGCGCTGCGATGGACCACTTCCAGGTCGCGGTCCATGCGATCGGCGATGCCGCAAACGGCGAAGTCCTCGACGCGATCGAAGACCTTTCGCAGACCTACACCGGCGACCGGCGCTGGCGGATCGAGCACGCGCAGATCGTCGATCCGGCCGACATCCCGCGCTTTGGCCGCAACGGCATCGTCGCCTCGATGCAGCCGGTCCACCAGACCAGCGACCGGCTGATGGCCGAAGCGCGGCTGGGGCCGGACCGGCTCAAGGGCGCCTATGCGTGGCATTCGATGCTCGCGGCGGGCGCGCACCTCGCCTTCGGTTCCGATGCGCCGGTCGAATGGCCCGACCCCTGGGCGGGGATCGCCGCCGCGATCAGCCGGCAAGGCCCCGACGGCGAACCCTTCGGCGGGTGGCAACCGCAGGAGATCGTGACGCGCGAACAGGCGCTCGCCGCCTATACCACCGGCGCGGCATGGGCAGGGTTCGCGGAAGGCAAGTTCGGTCGCCTCGCGCCGGGCTATCGCGCCGACTTCATCTTCGTCGACACCGACCCGATGCTCGCCACGCCCGGCGAGATCAGGAAGACAAAAGTGCTCGAGACATGGATAGGCGGCGGCAAGGTGTGGTCGGCGGACGAGCCTGCCAAGGACACCGGCGAGAAGAAGTAGGGCGCCCCGAACGCGGAGTGGTGTCGGCAGGCTCAGTTCGCCGGCGGCGTCGAATCAGGCAGCAGCGGCGTGGGCTCGCCAGCCGGGCCCGCTGCGGCTGCGGCTTCCGCTTCGGCCCTCGCCGCCTCCTCGGCCTTGATCGCGGCGTCCTTCTTCTCGGCGAAGCGCATCACGATCAGCGTGCCTTCGAAGAGGATCAGCAGCGGTATCGCCAGCATCAGCTGCGAGACCACATCGGGCGGGGTCAGCACCGCGGCGACAGCGAAGATCGCGACGATGACATAGCGCCGCGCGCCGACGAGCTGTTCGCGCCGCACGATCCCCGCCCGGTTCAGCAGCATCAGCAGCACCGGCAGCAGGAAGCTGATCCCGAAGGCGAGGATGAACTGCATGACCAGCGCAAGGTAATCGCCGGTGCCGGGCAGCGCCTCGAGCTGGAGGCCGCCCTTGGTGCCCGCGAAGCTCAGGAACCAGTGGAACGCGGTGGGCATGACCACGAAGTAGGCAAGGCTCGCGCCCATCGTGAACAGGATCGGGGTGGCGATCAGGAAGGGCAGGAACGCCTTCTTCTCGCGCGCATAGAGACCGGGCGCGATGAACGCCCAGAGCTGGTTGGCGATGACCGGGAAGCTCAGGAAAAAGGCCGCGAACAGCGCGATCTTGATGTTCACGAAGAAGGCTTCGTAGAGCTTCGTGTAGATCAGCTTGCCCTGCCCCGGCGGGAACGCCTCGGTCAGCGGGCGGACCAGGATCGCGAAGATGTCGTCCGCGAAGAACATGCAGATCGCGAAGCTGATGCCCAGCGCATAGACGCAGCGCATCAGGCGCGCGCGCAGCTCGATCAGGTGGTCGAGCAGAGGCGCCTGCGATTCGTCGAGCTCGCGGAACTGGATCACGCCGGTCCCTCAGGCTTGGCTTCGGCCGGTGCGGCAGGCTCGGCAACCTGTTCAGGCATGACGGGTTCGGGCGGCAGCTCGCTCTGCGCGGCGGGCGGCAGCGGCTCCATCGCCGGAGCGGCAGCATTTGCGGACGCCGAGTTGTGCGCATCCTGCTCCATGATCGCGGCATTGTGCGCCTGCCACTTCTTTTCCATTTCCTCGAGCTCGGCCTCGCGGATCATGGCCTCGATGCCGCTGCGGAAATGGTTGGAGACGCGCCGCATGCGCGCGATCCATCGCCCCGCGGTGCGCATCGCCAGCGGCAGGTCCTTGGGACCGATCACGACGATCGCGACGACCACGATCAGCAGGAGTTCGGATGCACCGATGTCGAACATCGGGATTGGCCTTCGCGCGCTGCCGGCGGTCAGTTGACGCCGGTCTGGTTATCGTGGCTGACCGGCTCGCCGTTCACCGTCGGCTGCGGGGCAGCTGCGGGCGGCGGGCTGACCGGCTGCGCGGGCGGAGGCGCGATCTGCACCGGCGGCTGCGGCGGCACGGGACGGCTGTCGTCCTCGTTCAACCCTTGTTTGAAGCTCTTGATGCCCTTGCCGAAGTCACCCATGACTTCGGAAATGCGGCCGCGCCCGAACAGCACGAGCACCACCAGGGCAACGATGATCCAGTGAAATACAGAAAGGCCACCCATCGTCTATTCTCCTTGGACACGCCTAGATAGGGGCTCGGCGCGGAAGATGCCAGTCAATCGGCGTCTTCGGCCTCGTCCGCGGCTTCGTGCGCATCGGTTTCGCGGGCCGGACTGTCCGTTTCGTCGCTGTCCGTCAAGGCGCTGAAGGCCTCTTCGACAGGGTCGAGAAGCCCGGCGGCGCGCAATTCGTCGATTCCGGGCAGGTCGCGCCGCGATTGCAGGCCGAAATGGGCGAGGAAATCGGGCGTGGTGGCATAGATCACCGGGCGCCCCGGCACCTCGATGGGCCCGTCCGTGCG